>DFFV01000016.1:0-8894 GCA_002371625.1 Ruminococcus sp. UBA3767 | reverse complement strand
GGGGAACAACCCTTTTGCAAAAGGGGTTTCCCCAAAAAACCATTTATAATGCTTCTGTATAAGTACAGCACCTATGCTCTGCTTTTATACTATTATACTAGTAATGCATATCAGTTAAACTTAGGTTCACAGGTCAGGTTGATGCCAAGGCGCTTGAACGTTCTCTCATCAACGGGCGAAAGGATAACCGTTGAGTGCACCTCACTACCGCTGAGCTTTTCAAGCTGCTCCATAGCAAGCCGTGCATTAGCATCGGTCGCTGCACATATCGAAAGTGCGATAAGCGCTTCATCGGTATGTATGCGTGGATTGCGGTTGCCAAGATGCTGTATTTTAAGATTCTGTATTGGCTCGATGACCTGAGGTGACATAAGCAGGACGTCGTCATCTATTCCGCCGAGTGCTTTGAGTGCATTAAGCAGCACAGCAGAGGCTGCTCCCATAAGATTTGAGGTCTTGCCTGTTATCATTCTGCCATCGGGCAGCTCCATTGCCGCAGCAGGACCGCCTGTTTCCTCCTCACGCCTGAGCGCAGCAGGAACGACCTTTCTATCGGAGGCGGAAACACCTGCCTGCTTCATAAGAAGCTCCAGCTTTAGTATCTCATCATCCGAAACAAAGCCTTTCTTTTTGCCACACATAGCAACATAGTATCTGCGCACTATCTCGTCCTTGGCTGCTGCGCATACCACATCATCATCTATTATGCAGTTGCCTGCCATATTAACGCCCATATCCGTTGGCGACTTATAGGGAGATTCGCCCATTATTTTTTCAAACATTGCGTTGAGCACGGGGAAGATCTCTACATCACGGTTATAGTTTACCGTTGTTTTGCCGTATGCTTCAAGGTGGAACGGATCGATCATATTGACATCGTTAAGATCGGATGTTGCAGCCTCATAAGCAAGGTTGACAGGGTGACGCAGCGGCAGGTTCCAGATAGGGAAAGTTTCAAACTTTGCATAGCCTGCTGCGATGCCTCTTTTATACTCGTGATAGAGCTGCGAAAGACAGGTAGCCATTTTTCCGCTTCCGGGTCCCGGTGCGGTTATAACGACCAGTTTACGCTCCGTCTTTATGTAATCGTTCTTGCCGTATCCTTCATCGCTCATTATCAGCTGGAGATTGGAAGGATAGCCGTTTATTTTATAATGGTGATATACCTTTACGCCAAAGGCTTCAAGGCGCTTTTGGAAAGCATCTGCCTGGCGCTGCCCCTCATACTGTGTAAGTACGACCGAGCTGACATAAAGTCCTATATCGGTGAACACCTTATACAATCTTAATACATCGACATCATAAGTAATTCCAAGATCTCCTCTGACCTTGTTCTTTTCGATATCGCCGGCATTGATGACGATAACTATCTCAGCCTCGTCCTTGAGCTGCATAAGCATCTGCAGCTTACTGTCGGGCTTGAAGCCGGGAAGCACTCGTGATGCATGGTAATCATCATAGAGCTTGCCGCCGAACTCAAGATAAAGCTTTCCGCCAAAGCTGTCGATCCTGTTGCGGATATGCTCTGACTGCATTTTCAGGTATTTTTCGTTATCAAATCCAATCGCACTGCTATTCATTTCAGATTTCCTTCCAATACAAAATTTCGTTTTTTATTTTACAACAATCGGCCGAAAAATTCAAGTGTTTTTTCAAACTTTTCTCCGATATTTTTTCTGTCCCGGGGAAATTCCTATTATTTGACTGTATTTACCGCATATTTTCACAGATTTGATGTGTAATGCACTATTTAAACAAAACCCGTCAAGAATATTCATAAAGATTTGTAACAAATTATCCGTTGAAAACTCTAACATAATGGTGTATAATGTTCTAGTGTATTATTATAATAGGGTATTATATAGAAATATTGAAAGGAGTGAGCTTCGCTCAGCGGGGCAATTGTTTAAGAAATGGCAGATGATAACATGAACAAGAATGACATCGGCAAGGCTTCTGATCTGAATCACGAAGACGAAGCACTTGACCTTTATAAAATAGGACTTAAAGATTTCAGCGATGAGGTCAGGACAGAATCTACCGGTAAAAGCGCAGACGACAGCTACTCAGCGCAGGCGGTAGAGATGATGCATACGACCGAAAACAAGGGCGGTGCAGCAGGACACAGACCAAGACCTGACGGACAGCACAGAAGACCTAACGGTCAGAGCAGACCAAGACCTGACGGTCAGCACAGAAGACCGCAGAATGCACATGGCAAGCGCCCTAACGGCGCAAGACCTCGTCCCGATGGTGCACCTGCAAGAAAAAGACCTGACGGCGCAAGACCTCGTCCCGAGGGCGCACATGCAAGAAGAAGGCCCGACGGAACAAGACCTGTTGGCAGACCTGAGGGTGAAAACAGTGCACAGGGCACAAAGAAAAAGGGCTGGTCAAAGAAGAAAAAGACCGTTCTTATCACAGTTATCTCGGTTTCGCTGGTAGTTATACTGCTGGTTGCACTGATATTGATACTGTTTTTCAGCTACACAGGAAAGCTGAACAGAACCCCTGATACCAAGGTAAATTCAGGCGAGCGCCCGATAGACAGCAGTGAGCTTGTTTCAAAAGCGGACACCATAAGCAAGGAAGAACAGCTGGCTAAGCTCAAGGAGATGCTTTCAAAGAGAAGCTCTCCGATAACAAACGATAATGTTATGAATATCCTGCTTGTAGGTGAGGACCTGAGAGATACATCCAGCGGTGAACGAGGAAACACCGACGTTCAGATGCTTGTTTCTATAAACAAGGAAAAGAAGAAGATAGTTCTTGCTTCGTTCCTCAGAGACCAGTACCTTGAAGTCGGAAACTACGGCATGAACAGGCTCAACTCGGCTTACTGGCACGAGGGAATACCTTTGCTTAAGGACACTATATCAAAATACTACAACGTCAAGATAGACAGATATGTTCTTGTGAACTTCTATTCATTCATTGATGTTATCGAGGCTATCGGCGGAGTTGATGTTGATGTCGATCAGGACGAGATGAACGCAATGCAGGAGGCTATCAGAGAGCACAACAAGTATCTGAAGAACCCTGCTGAGAAGGATTACCTGAGCAAAGCGGGCAAGCAGCATCTCAACGGAAACCAGGCACTTGCTTATGTTCGTGTAAGAGAGGGCTGCGGCGACGATTACGGAAGGACCGAAAGACAGCGTGAAATGATCTCGATAGCTGTACAGAAGCTCAAAAGCCTCAGTATTCTTGAGCTGGACAGCCTTATAAACAAGGTAGCTCCGCAGATTACAACGGATATCAGCGACGGTGAGATCGCTTCACTCATCCTCAACGCAGGAGAGATTATGGGATATCAGGTTTGCCAGGTGCAGATGCCGCATTATCCTTACTTCAAGGAAGAGGTCATCAACAATATGGCTGTGCTTACACCTGACTATGACAAGTGCTGCACACTGCTGCTGGATATGATCTACGGCGACTCAACAACTGTTGAGCAGGCTATTCAGAAGATGGATGCAGGTACGATCAACCAGTACACCTATACAAACGGTGGAAACAAAACAGAAACGGCTGATCCGAACGCTCAGCAGCAACAGCAACAGCAAGATCCGAACCAGAACACGTTACAGTGAATATTCAAAGAACTGCTGTGAAAACGGCAGTTCTTTTGTTTTAACAGGCACAAAAAAACAGCCGCCAAAAAGGCAGCTGTTTTTTCCATTTAACGGGCATTAAATGTATATTCATTGGTCAGTGAATATCTTCGTAAAGGGAGATATATTGCTTAGCTGAATTGGTCCAGCTGAAATCCTGCCTGAGAGCAGTATTCACAAGTGCGCCCCAATTCATTCTGTTATCGTAATACGCTCTTGCTCTTATGCAGGCATCGAGCATATCGTGTGCGTTATAGGATTTAAAGGTAAATCCGTTTCCGCCCTTATCTCCTGCATCGTGGATAGTATCTCTCAATCCGCCGGTCTCACGCACGATAGGGATAGTTCCGTATCTCAGCGCAATCATCTGCGCAAGTCCGCAAGGCTCGCTCTGAGAAGGCATAAGGAACATATCTGCTCCAGCATATATCTTTCGTGAAAGCTCGGGAACAAAGCCGAGCCTGAGTCCTACCCTGTCGGGATAGCGGTAATGCATTTCCTCAAAGAAGTCCTCATATATCTTTTCGCCCGAACCGAGTATCGCAAACTTATACCCTGCTCTGAGGATATCCTCAAAGACATACTTTATAAGATCCAGTCCCTTATGGGAAACAAACCTTGAAACTATGCCGATAACAGGCTCTTTTCCGCCTGACATGCCCATTTCATCGAGCAGCTTTTTCTTGCAGACAGATTTGCCCAGCTTGTTATTGAGCGAATAATTCTTAGCGATACACTTATCCGTTGCCGGATCGTAGATGTTGGTATCAATGCCGTTAAGGATACCGCTGAGCTTATACTGTTTATGGACAAGCTCTCTGTCCATTCCGTGAGAATACCATGGATCGAGTATCTCCCACGCATAGCTCGGAGAAACGGTAGTTACTCTGTCGGCAGTTTCGATAGCAGACTTCATAAAGTTAACATCGCCGTCATAGGAAAGCAGATCGGTATGATAAAGCGGTATACCCATGATGTCGTTGATAAGCTCAAGTCCGTACTGTCCCTGATACTGAATGTTATGTATCGTGAACACGGTCTTGATATCCTCATAGCCCTGCTGATAGCGGTAAAAGATATCAAAATACACAGGCACAAGGGCTGTCTGCCAATCGTTCGCATTTATGATATCGGGGTGAAAATCAATATAATGCAGCAGCTCAAGCACTGCTCTGGAGAAGAATATAAATCTCTCCGCATCGTCATAGAAGCCATAAAGTCCGTTTCTCTGGAAATAATACTCGTTATCGAGAAGATAATAAGTTACTCCGTTGACGTGTCCTGTGAAAACTCCGCAATACTGATTTCTCCATGCGACAGGAACTGTGAAATTGGTAACGTAGGAAAGCTGATCCTTCAGCTCCTGACGTATCTGGCTGTAATAGGGTATGACCACTCTGCAATCATGTCCCAGTGCGTTTATTGCCGCAGGCAGAGAGCCTGCTACATCGGCAAGTCCTCCCGAAGCGGCATAAGGGATAGCTTCGCTTGCTGTATACAGTATATTCAAATTCTTTGCCCCCTTTTCATTCATATATTTCAGATACTATAAAAGCAAGGCATTGGCAAAATGCCCTGCTTTATCTGTTTGTATCAGACGCTTGCGCCCTTTCCTACATACATAGGATAGCTCGGTGAGCTTGAAAGTGCATGGTTTTCGCTGATGGTAACGTTCTTATCGGTGATAAGATAATTCAGCTCGGCATTATCTCCAACGATAGTACCCTGCATAAGTATGCAGTTCTTTACCTTAGCGCCCTTGCCTATTTTAACTCCTCTGAACAGTACACAATTTTCAACTTCGCCCTCGATGATGCAGCCGTCTGCGATAAGTGACGACTTCACCTTACAGTTAAGGTCATACTTTGCAGGAGCATTATCAGAGACCTTGGTATAGATAGATCTCTTATCCACGAACAGCTTCTTTGCATTTTCGGGATCGATGAGCTGCTGATTTGCTCTGAAATAGCTCTCAACGCTGTTGAGCTTGCTGAAATAGTTATCATACTCATAGGTCATTATATTCAGCTCGCTGCACTTAGCCTGGAGGATATTTCTCTCGAAGCTGACATTTCCTCTTGCCATAGCGTCGTTTATCATATCAAGCAGGAAATCCATTGACATAACGAACATATTCAGGCTGACTGTGCAGGTACCGCTGAGCTCGGGCATGATAAGAACGGAAGAAACGCTCTTATCCTCACGAACGTTGAACACGGTAGATGTTTTCACCTCATCAGAGGTATAAACGCCTGTATGAACGACTGCTGTTATATCAGCTCCCGAATCGATATGCTGCTGAACTATCGGCTTATAGTCGATATTAGTAACAACATCGCAGTCAGACAGCACCACATACTTAGCTCTTGAGCCTTTGATAAAGCTCATTGCGCCGTAGAGTGCCTCGATACGTCCTCTGTAAAGTGTGCTTTCAACATTGCCGAAAGGCGGAAGGATAAAGAGTCCTCCCTTCTTTCTTGCAAGGTCCCACTCTCTTGCTGATCCCAGGTGATCCAGCAGTGACTGATAATTTGATTTTGTGATGACTCCGACCTCGCTGATACCGCTGTTTACCATATTGGATACAGGAAAGTCGATAAGTCTGTATCTGCCTCCGAAGAGGACTGAACCCATTGTTCTGTTCTTGGTCAGATCTCCAAGAGTCATGTCGTGCATATTAGCGAAAACAAGGCCCAGTACATTACCCATATTAACTTCCATTTTTACTCGGTCCTTTCTTATATATTCTCATAGATGATCGCCTTTGGAGCAACTGTTCCGCCGTCGGATACTGTGATATTATGTCCGACAACCGCAACTCCCCAGGAATCCTTATCCTCTATTGTCTCAGGTCTTGCACCTATCTGTGCATTCTCGCCGATGACTGAGTTTTCGCCGACGATAGCATACTCTACCTTTGCGCCTGCTTTGATATGTGCGCCCGGCATAAGTATGGAATCGTAGATAACTGCACCTTTTTCAACTATAACGCCCTCTGAGATCATTGAGAACTCTACCGAGCCGTCTATAACGCAGCCCTCTGTTACCATTGAGTTCTGTATCTCGGCATTTTCGCCTATGCTCTGCGGAGGAAGAACAGGGTTTCTTGAATAGATCTTCCATGCAGGATCATACAGATCTATCGGGATATTGGGATTGATAAGGTCCATATTTGCTTCCCACAGAGAATCGATAGTTCCTACGTCCTTCCAATAGCCGTCAAATCTGTAAGCCACGAGCTTTTCGCCTGCTTCTCTCATATCGGGGATGATATTCTTACCGAAGTCCTTTGAGGCTTCCTTATCGTTCTCGTTAGCGATAAGATACTCTCTGAGCTTTTTCCAAGTGAAGATATAGATACCCATAGAAGCGAGGGTAGACCTTGGATTCTTAGGCTTCTCCTCAAAATCTATGATATTATCCTCTTCATCGGTTATCATGATACCGAATCTTGATGCCTCTGCCTTAGGAACGTCAAGCACTGCGATAGTGGCATCAGCCTGCTTTGCCTTATGGAAATTGAGCATTTTGTTATAATCCATTTTGTAGATGTGGTCGCCCGAAAGGATAACGACATACTCAGGATCGTACCTGTCAACAAAGCTGATATTCTGATAGATAGCGTTAGCTGTTCCCGAATACCAGTCTGCGCCGGAAGCGCTCTGATAAGGCGGAAGTACATGGACGCCGCCGTGGATACGGTCAAGGTCCCAAGGCTGTCCGTTTCCTATGTACTCATTGAGCACGAACGGCTGATACTGAGTAAGAACGCCCACGGTATCTATTCCCGAATTAACGCAGTTTGAAAGCGGAAAGTCGATGATCCTGTACTTTGCGCCAAACGGAACTGCAGGCTTTGCAACTGACTGAGTCAACGCATACAGACGGCTGCCCTGTCCGCCTGCAAGAAGCATTGCCACACATTCTTTCTTGTTGAACATAATAAATTCACCCACCAATTAAAGTTTATTATTCAGCTTTTTTAGCTGCTTTTGTTGTTTTTTTAGCTGCTGTTTCAGCGGCTGTTTTTTTGGCTGCTGCTTTAGCAGGAGCTTTCTTTTCGGCAGTCTTTTTAGTTTCTGCCTTTTTAGCCGAAGCCTTGCTCTTGGGAGCAGCTTTGCCTGCTGCGGACTTCTTTGCTGTCTTGCGCTTTTTCTCCTTTTCAACGGTGAAATACATCACGCTGAATGCGGGGATATCTATGCAGACAGACTGCTCGAAGCCGTGCATTCCCTGCTCGATGCTCTTGACCGTACCGTTAGTGGCAGGAGCACCGTCCGCTGTTGAGGAGTTGAATATCTCGGTATACTTTCCTTTATACGGAACGCCGAAGCAATACGACTTTCTCTCAACGGGAACAAAGTTGCACACAACGATGATCTCATTGCCGTCATTATCAAATCTTCTGAAAATGATTATGCTCTGTCTGAAATCGTCGTTGGAGATCCAGCTGAAGCCTTCCCATGTGAAATCTCTCTGCCAGAACGCAGGAGTATCTTTATAGAGATTATTCAGACGCTTGATGAACTTTTGATAATTCCTGTGGTTCTCATACTCATCAACGAGGAACCACTCAAGGCCGTTCTCATAATCCCACTCTCTGAACTGGGCAAAATCAGCGCCCATAAATGTCAGCTTTTTACCCGGATGAGCCATCATATAAGCCATAAACAGCTTACACTGCGCAAACTTTCCGTCAATATCGCTTCCGTGCATTTTATTTACCAGCGAAGCCTTGCCGTGCACCACCTCGTCGTGCGAGATAGGCAGTATAAAGTTCTCGCTGAACGCATAGAAGAATGAGAAAGTAAGCATATCGTGGTGGAAGGATCTGTCGATAGGATCATACTGCATATACTTGAGCATATCGTTCATCCAGCCCATATTCCACTTGAAGTTGAAGCCGAGACCGCCGATATCAGTAGGCTTGGTAACAAGCGGCCATGCCGTTGATTCTTCAGCGATCATAAGAGCGTCCGGATGCTTGAGGAAAACAGCTTCATTGAGGTGCTTGAGGAACTCAACAGCCTCAAGGTTCTCGTTTCCGCCATAGATATTTGCAGCCCACTCTCCGTCACGTCTATCATAGTCCAGATAGAGCATTGAAGCGACTGCATCAACTCTAAGACCGTCCACATGGAATTCATCGAACCAGTAATTTGCACTTGATATAAGGAACGAGCACACCTCTGCTTTTCCGTAATCAAAGACTCTGGTTCCCCATGCTTTATGCTCTTTTTTGCGGTCGTCAGTGTATTCATAGCAGCAGGTGCCGTCGAA
>DFFV01000030.1:11705-11843 GCA_002371625.1 Ruminococcus sp. UBA3767 | reverse complement strand
TGTTAGCGCCGCAGAAAGCATCAACAACAAACAGCTTCTTGTTGCAAAGCTCCTCAACTGCGATCTTCTTAACAGCCTCCCATGTCTCCTGAGAAGCGATGTGGTTATCGTTTTTATACTCATCTGTTGTCCACCATA
>DFFV01000030.1:0-11567 GCA_002371625.1 Ruminococcus sp. UBA3767 | reverse complement strand
TACCTGTCATAACGTTGACAGCGCCCAGCTCAGTCACCTGACCTTTTTCATAGCCTTCAAGACCTGCCTTAGTCTCTTCCTTGAACAGCTCCTCATAAGAGGGGTTGCGAACTATCTCGGCAGAGCCTGTGATGCCGTACTTTGTAAGATCGAGATTTGCCATTTTAATTCCTCCTGTAAAATAATTGATATGTGAATCAATACCCGTTGCACGCAGGCAAACGTCATTCACGCACACATATTATTATAATATAAAATCGCATTTATGTCAATAGATTATAGCGATTTTTAGTTAGGCACGACTAATTATTTTGCAAAATAAAACGGACACCCTCATGGGCATCCGTTATAGTACATATTATTCAGCACCTTCGGGCTTTTCCTCGTCCTTGCTTTTGAAAATGAACATATATGACATCAGCCAGAACATCGTGGTCGGGTAGTAGTTATAGACCATATATCCGTCCGAGGTAAGCGAAACTACCGCAAAGCATACCACAAAGCAGCAGCTTATTATCATTTCCATTGTGTATTTCTTTTTGTTTCTCATAACAGCAATAAACCACATTGCCGCCTTTATGCCTACCGCAGCAACAAGTGCAAGGTAAGCAAGTCCCGTAACGATACCTGCGGAGTAAGCCGTCTGGAGATAAACGTTGTGTGCGTGAGCATCGGGGTAGTATCTTGTATCCTCAACTACCTCTCTTGTCTCACTCGTGTGTCCTTTGACACCGACGTTCTTGATAAAGTCCTTCCAGATAAGTATTCTACCCGATGTGAAAGAGTCCTCACCCTCACCGTCAAGACCTTTCATATAGTAATCAAGCGAATATTCGCCTTCATCGTCTTCGTGAAGATCGCCCTTCTGGCTTGAAGAGGACGACGAACCGAGCGACTGTACCCAGCGAACTGTTTTTATAACCGCACGTCTTACGCTTGTGAGCATAAAGAACATCAGCAGCGGAACAAGAACAGTGATAACAATGATAGTGATAATTCTCTTTTTGTCAAATGCGAGCTTTTTGCTCTTATCACGCTTTGAAATGATAACTGTCAGCGAAAGACCCATGCTTGCGATCGCAGCGATAGCCGAGGTCCTTGAGCTTGTGAAAACAAGAAGCGAAGCTGCACTTACAAAAGTGCCCCAAACAAACGCTTTTCTTGCAAATGACAGCTTGTCGTCCATAAGGAAATAGAGAAGTGACGGTATAACTATTATAATAAAGTAACCAACAAGGTTGCCGTTGCCCATGATAGCTTTGTACTGGAAATTGGTCATAACGGGTCCGTAGAACAGGTTCGTAACAAGGAATATGTAGTAGGAAAGAATAATTGCCATACAAACACGTCTTGTGACCATTTTTTTGTCATAGGTGGCAAAAGCGAACTGTGCCAGCGGCATAAGAAATGCAAGCACAAGCCCTATCATCGAGTATGCCACAACGTGCAGCATAAGTCCGCTCAGAATAAATGAGCACCCGACTATGAATTCCATAGCCAGAATGAAAAAGCCGAAGCCGCTTACTTTGATCTTGTTATTCCTCAGCGAGCACGCACACAGCAAAGCCGTGAAAAAGCCGCCGCCAAGAATAGAAACAGAATACCAGCTCGTTGTAAAGAATCTCGAACCCACCGAGATACACATCATCATTACTACCGAAAGTACAAACAGAAAACCGCTGAGTTTTGCTTTTGAGTTGTTCAGGCGGTCGAATCTGTCTATTACTTTTCCAATAAACATATTCATTTCTCCCTTTAAACACATTATCTTTGAGATTATAACATATTCTTTGACCGATTTCAACCACATTCGCATCATTATTTGTTACAATTGTTTTAACTATTGCGCACGTTGGTATAATTTTTTGAAAAAACACTTGCAATTTAAAAAGCGATGTGGTATAATAACAAAGTTAAATGTCTTCGTAGCTCAGCAGGATAGAGCGTTCGCCTCCTAAGCGAAAGGCCGTGGGTTCGAATCCCGCCGAGGACGCTGCAATCAAAAAGGAGAACTCGTTGTGAGTTCTCCTTTTTTGTGTATTGCTGTGAGTGTAAATGTTGTGTGCTTTACACTTTCATTGTGCATTGTTCGTCGTAGAACCAGCTGTAAGGATCCTTCATGCTTTCAAGCCCGGAATCCTTAACAATATTCTGCGATAAATTGCTGTCTGTCAAGCTCTGGGCATTGACAACGTTGTTGTCGGGCGTTATAACATATTCCATCGCTCCTGCGTAGATATACAGCAGTTTTTTGCCCTGATATTTCTGAGTGAAATTGTTAAAATCCCTGAACCAAGGTGCTCCGGAAGCCGGTGCCGAGTGTATCAAGCCATTTTCCTTTACAAGCGTTACTATGGCAACAAGATTGCCTGCGTTGAACACCTGAAAATCCATAAAATTCTGCTTAATGGTCAGTCCGGGCTGGCTTTCATCAACGTTACCGTCGTAGCTTATGTGGCAGTAGCCTTTCTTGAAAAGCAGTGAGCCTTTTGCGCATAAAACAGGGTCGGTAAAATCATACTCGGCTGTCTCGTATCGTATCTCGGCTATCTCAACCCCACTTGCTATCAGCGAGCTTTGCAGGCTGGCGGCGTTTTTTATAAAGTAATCACGAGCCTCCTCCTCGGTTATCTTTTCCCCGACTATCTTTTTTTTGTTGTTTTTTGGTATTGCCGCAATATTTACTGTTCCGTAGTTTCCTCCTGATTTTTCCGGAGCCGAGCTATCGGCTGTTATCTGTGTTGAAGCAGTAGATGAGTCTGTCATGACCTTTTGTGTAACTGCCGGCCGGCTGACCTTTTGCGAGTTATCATTCAATACGCCTATCCCTATCGAAGAGTCGCTGTCGGGTATACCAAGCGCATTGCTTGAACCGTCCTGAGCAGCGGCGTCTTTTTCGCCCTCCTGCGCCTTTTCTATGCCTGTGCGGCTGCTGATGAACAGTATACCGCCTATCACCAGTGCAAGCATAGGTACTGCAATTATTGAGGTCATTCCTGCGATGCGCAGCTTGGCATTTTTCTTTTTCTGCTCCTGCTCCTGTTCCTCTATACGCTCAAATACCGCTTTTGTCATCTGTTCATAGTCCTTCATTGTCAAATCCCTCCTTTTCGAGCTGTGCCCTGAGAGCTTTTCTTGCACGATGAGCGAGCATTTCAGCCGAGTGGACGCTCTTTTTCATTATCCCTGCGGCTTCCTTAACGCTCATTTCCTCAAAGTAAACAAGCCACAGGACCTGCCTGTATTCCGCTTTCAGCCTGTTCATCGCACGATGTATCTGTATCTTTTGTTCTTCTTTTATATATTTCTCCTCAAGTCCGCAGTCGTCCTCGCTTAGCCTGTAAGCCTCGTCCAAAGGCGCTTCGCCCCTGCGCTTTTGCCTGCGTATATGGTCTATCGCAAGATTTCGTGCAATGGTGTAAAGCCACGTTTTGAAAGTGCCTTTTCCCTTGTCCTTGGGCTTTTTCGTGCCAAGAAGCACATAGGTATCCTCAGCGATATCCTCTGCAGTATGGATATCACCAACTATGCTTGCGAGATAAAAGATCAGCCCGTCATTGTACTCCCTGATTATCTCTGCGAGCCCCTGTTTGTCGCCGCCTTCACGGAAACGGCGGTAGCTGTTTGCACCGCTGTCCATAAAAAGCACGCCCCTTTCCTTAAAGAACTTTAAAACCTTTGTATATTACACGAATATCTGTCTTGTTTCCTCACACCTATCATAACATTTTTCAGGTATTTTTCAAGTCTTTTTTGTTGCAAAAAATCTCACGCTGCTCTTGAAATGAGCGGGCATATATGGTATAATATTATGAAAAGTATTTCTATAAAGTGTGGTTGTATATGAAAAAATGGAAGATAAACCGAAGCGATGCTCAGCTTGCTGCTCAGTTCGCTTCAAAATGTGATATAAATAAGCTCGCTCTTGAAGTCCTCACTTCAAGGGGCTTTACCGATTTTGACAGTGTAGTTGAGTATTTTTCCTATACCGAGCTTGCCGATCCTTTTATCATCAAGGATATGGACAAGGCAGTGGAAAAGATAAACGAAATGGTCGATTCTTATCGCCTTATATGCATTTACGGCGATTATGACTGCGACGGCATAACCTCTACCGCATTGCTTTACAATTACCTTGAGAGCATGGGCGCAAACGTTATGTATTATATCCCCGAAAGAAGCGACGGCTACGGACTTAACGAAAAAGCTATAAAGAGCTTTGCCCAGAAGGGCGTTGAGCTTATCATAACTGTGGATAACGGCATTTCAGCCGTTGAGGAAGCAAAGCTGATAAAAGAACTGGGCATGGAGCTTGTTATAACCGACCACCATCAGCCCTCGCAGACCCTGCCCGAGGCTTGCGCTGTTGTTGACCTTCACAGGCACGACTGCCCCTCGCAGTTCAAGGATATCTGCGGAGTAGGCGTGGCTTTCAAGCTGTGCGCCGCACTTGACGGCGGAAGCTATGATGCTGTACTTGAACAGTATGCGGATATCTGCGCTATCGGTACGGTGGCGGACGTTGTGCCGCTCATGGGCGAAAACAGAACTATCGTCAAGCAGGGGCTTGAATACCTGAAGAACACCGAAAATCCGGGACTTTGTCAGCTTATCGAGCAGACATCGCTTGACAGGAACAATATCTCCTCGACCGACATTTCGTTCAGGATATCGCCTGTTATCAACGCTTCCGGACGCTTTGGCACACCGATAACAGCTGTCCGGGCGCTTCTCAGTGAGGAAGAAGAAACAGCGCAGGATTATGTTAAAAGCCTTGTTTCGCTCAATGCTATGCGCAAGAACGAGGAAAGTATGATAATCTCGGAGATATTCGAGCATATAGATAAATATCCGCAGGTGCTTGACCATAATGTTCTCGTGCTGTGGGGCAAAAACTGGCACCCCGGCGTTATCGGTATAGTTTCCGCAAGGATACTTGATTATTACGGCAAGCCTAATCTTATCATCTCGATAGACGATCAGGGTAATGCACGAGGCTCTGCAAGAAGTATTCACGGCTTTGATGTTTTTGAGTGCCTTACTCATTGCTCCGAGCTGTTTGAAAAGTTCGGCGGACACGAGTGCGCAGGCGGTTTTTCTCTTAAAGAGGAGAATATCGGTGCACTTTGCAGCAAAGTATACGAGTATGCCGACAGTATGGAGAATATGCCCGTTCAGGAGCTTACTGCCGATAAACAGCTTATGCCCGAGGATATAACCATTGCTAACGTAAAGGGGCTCAGTGCGCTTGAACCTTTCGGGGCAGAGAACCCTGCACCTGCGTTTGCAGTGCTTGGCGCTGTCGTTACGGGGATAACTCCGCTTTCACAGGGCAAGCATACCAAGGCTGATTTCAGATACGGTAATTACAGCGGTCAGGCGTTGTTTTTCTCGCTTGCACCCGAAAAAGCCTGCTTTAAGGTCGGGGACAGGATAGATATGCTCGTCAGACTTGATATAAACAATTTCAGGGGCACCGAGAGCGTTTCGGTAAGAGTTATCGACCACAGGCTCAGCGGAGTCAAGCAGGAAAGGTATTTTTCCGCAAAAAGATGCTACGAAAAGCTGATGCGTGGAGAAAGCCTGCCGAGTGCATTCGTGAAAAAGATAATACCCTCGAGGGAAGAGCTTGTTAAGTGTTATAAATACATACGATCTGCAGGAGCAACTACCTGCGATAATATGTTCATGCATCTGAGCGATGATGAAATGAATTATTGTAAAATGCGTATCTGCGTAGATGTTTTCAGGGAAAAGGGGCTTGTTGACTACAAGGCTTCGCTGATGAGGATAACTCCGTGTGAGGTGACCTCAAAGGTTGATATCGAGGATTCCCCGACACTTGTAAGACTGCGCGGTATGATATGAAACGGAGGTGAGGATAAATGTCAGAAGAAGTTATAATCACAGTTGACCAGCTGATACAGAAGATACTTGACGGCGAAAAGCAGTATGACCTTTCAAAGATAGTTTCAGCCTATGAGCTGGCTTATAAATACCACGACGGGCAGAAAAGAGAATCGGGGCAGCCGTATATCACTCACCCGATAGCAGTGGCATATATCCTCTTAGAGCTTGGAATGGACACGGATACCATCTGTGCCGCACTTTTGCATGATGTAGTTGAGGATACCGACTGTACGCTGGAAACTATCCAGAAAAAGTTCGGCAGCGATGTGGCAATGCTCGTAAACGGCGTTACCAAGCTGAAAAGAGTTGAAACGTTCACAAAGGACGAGCAGAAAGCGGAAAATATCCGAAAGATACTGCTTGCCATGAGCGAGGATATAAGAGTTATAATAATCAAGCTCGCCGACAGACTGCATAATATGCGTACCCTTAATTACTGCCGTGACGAGAAAAGGCGTAATATCGCCCACGAAACGATGAATATCTATGCTCCGATAGCACACAGGCTCGGTATCAGATCAATAAAGGACGAGCTTGAAGACCTCTCGTTCAGGTATCTCGATCCCTATGCGTATAACGAGATCGAAAAACAGATGAATATGCGCAAGGGAAGCAGAGAACAGCTCGTTGAGGATCTTAAAGTAAGGATCAAGGAAAGGCTCGATCAGGATATTCATCCCGCACCTGTTATCGAGGGCAGGGTAAAATCCAATTACGGCATTTATAAAAAAGTTTACCGTGACGGCAAGGAGATCGACCAGATCTATGACCGATATGCGCTCAGGATAATCGTAAATACCGTTACCGAGTGCTATAATGTGCTGGGTATAATCCACGATATGTTCAGACCTATCCCGAACAGGTTCAAGGACTATATCTCAACACCAAAGGCAAATATGTATCAGTCGCTGCATACCACCGTTATCGGCAGAGAAGGCGTGCCTTTTGAGGTGCAGATCAGAACGTGGGATATGCACAAGACTGCCGAGTACGGAATCGCTGCGCACTGGAAGTATAAAGAGGGCGTTGCAGGCGGAAGCACCAAGGACGACAGAAGACTTGCGTGGATACGCCAGATAATCGAATCTCAGCAGGAATCGAACGATGTTGAGGAGATAGTGCGTGCCATTAAGAATGATCTTGCACCCGAGGACGTATTTGCGTTCACTCCTAAGGGCGATATGATAACTTTGCCTGTCGGTTCTACGGTAATAGACTTTGCTTATGCTATCCATACCGAAGTCGGTCACAGGATGTGCGGCGCAAAGGTTGATAAGAAAATGGTTTCCTACGATTATCAGATCAAAACGGGCGAGATAATAGAGATACTTACCTCTAATGTACCGGGGCACGGTCCGAGCAGATCGTGGCTGAATATCTGCAAGACGAATGAAGCCAAATCAAAGATCCGCCTGTGGTTCAAGCGTGAACGCCGTGAGGAGAATATCTTTGAGGGCAGAAATGCGCTTGAAAGAGAATTCAGGCGCAATATGATAAGAGTTCCCGAGGAGGATCTTGAGGATTTCCTCAAACTTGATATGAAGCGCCATAACTGTGAAACGCTCGATGATTTCTTTGCAGCGATAGGCTACGGCGGTGTTCAGCTTTCTAAGGTCATCACAAGGCTGAAGCTGGAATATAACAAACGTTACGGCGAAAAGACTGCCGAGCTTAATCAGGAAAAGGATATAAAGGCTGCAACGGGAAGCGTGTCGGGTATAGTTATCGACGGCATAAGCGATTGTATGGTAAGATTTGCCCAGTGCTGCAATCCTCTGCCCGGTGACGAGATAATAGGCTTTATCACAAGGGGGCACGGCGTTTCCATTCACAGAAAGGACTGTGTGAACTACCTTGCGCAAAAGGACGATCCCGAGCTTAAGGACAGATGGGTAAAGGCTAAGTATGAGGGCAACGGCAAGAAAACTGGCTATTTCAAGACAACTCTTGATATAATCGCCCTTGACCGTATCGGACTGCTTGCTGATGTTTCCTCGGCACTTGCTATGATAAACATCTATATCTACGAGTCAACGGCAAGAGAGCTTAAAAACGGCAATGCTATCCTTTCGGTAACTGTAAGCATAGCAGGCATGGAACAGCTTAACAACGTGATAAACAAACTCAAGAAGATAAAAAACGTTATCTCTGTAGAGAGAAGCGGAAGATGAGGTGCAGTTAAGAATGAAGCTATTTTGCTTGAAACCGCTGAGTATATGCGATACAAACAGCTATCTTGTCGCAAGTGATAAGAATAACGCTGTGCTGATAGATGCTCCTGCCGATGCGGACTATATCCTTGAGCAGGCACAGCTTTTCGGGCTGACTATAAAGAAGATATTCCTCACCCACGGGCATTTTGACCATGTCGGCGCAGTAGCTGACCTTGTTGACAAAACAGGCTGTGAGGTATACATCAGTGAAAAGGACAGACCTAAGCTGAGCGATGAGAATGGTATGCTGGTCAATCATTTTATGGTCAGGGGTTACCGCAAGTATACGGGCGACGTTATAACATTTACCGAGGACGATATACTTACACTTGACGAGCTTGAATTTGATGTAGTCGAAACACCGGGACATACAAGCGGTTCGGTATGCTTTATCTGCGGTGATACCATGTTTTCGGGAGATACGCTGTTTGCACGCTCCTGCGGAAGAACGGATATGCCCGACGGCGACTGGGAGGCAATGAAAGCATCACTTAAAAAGATAAGCGAGCTTGGCGGAGATTTGAAGGTCTACCCTGGGCATATGCAGTCAACAACGCTTGAGACCGAGCGCAGACTTAATCAGTATATGATAGGATTATAAATAATCTTACGGACGGACAGAAAAATGACATTAGTTTTCAGCGGAAATGATTATAAATATGAGATAGAGGGCGTGATGAAGCTGTTTATTCCCGCAACGCTGTTCACTATCGTTTATGAGGATAAGCTCCCATGCGATGATGAATATGCGTTTGTTAGAATGAAACTGCTTGATAAACACGCCCTTTTGTATGTTATATGCAGTTATGACGGCAAAAAGGTACATAAAAAATGCAAAGCTGATAAGGGCGAGGATTATGAGCTTTGCCTTTCAAGACTGCTTTTCACGGCTATGTCAGAGCTAACGGGTAGAACTCCCAAATGGGGAATCATCACGGGAATACGTCCAGTTAAGCAGGTGAATAAATACCTTGGCGCTGATATGAACAGGGAAGAGATATTTGATGCTATGCAAAGGGAGTACCTCTGCTCACGGGAAAAATGCGAGATAGCTCTTAAAACAGCGCAAACACAGAAAAAGGTACTTGACAGCCTGGATAAGAACAGCTTCAGCCTTTATGTTTCTATACCGTTTTGCCCTACAAGGTGTTCCTATTGCTCGTTCGTATCGCAGTCCATTGAGCAGTGCATGGGGCAGATACCGCTTTACATTGAAAATCTCTGCAAGGAGATACGATTTACGGGAGAGATAGTTAAAAAGCTCGGTCTTACGCTTGATACTATCTATTTCGGCGGAGGTACACCTTCCACCCTTGAAGCACCTGTGCTTGAAAGACTTATGAAAACCATAGCCGAAAGCTTCGATCTTTCACATCTGCGTGAATACACCGTTGAGGGCGGAAGACCTGATACGATAACTGCCGAAAAGCTCGAAGCGATAAAAAGGAACGGCTGCGAAAGAGTTTCGATAAATCCACAGACGCTCAATGACAGTGTACTTGAAAGGATTGGTAGAAAGCATACCTCAGAGCAGTTCTTTGAAGCATTTGAGCTTGCACGCAAAGCAGGCTTTGAGTGTATCAATACCGATATTATCGCAGGGCTTCCGGGGGATACTCCCGAGAGCTTTGCATATACAGTCGATAAGCTGATCGAAATGGGTGCTGAGAATATCACTGTTCATACCCTTTCAATAAAGCGTGCTGCAAGGCTCAATCACGAGCGTGAGGACGGAGTGCTTGAAAACCCTGCCGATGTAATGGTCGATTACGCTACAAAAAGGCTTCTTGAAAACGGCTACCTGCCTTACTACCTGTACAGGCAGAAGAATATGCTTGAAAACCTTGAAAACATCGGCTGGACAAAGCCCGGCAAGGAAAGTCTTTATAATATCTATATAATGGAAGAGATACAAACGATAATCGCTGTTGGTGCAGGCGGTTCAACCAAGCTGGTAGACCTTGAAAACAAACGGCTTGAAAGAGTTTTCAACTATAAATTCCCGCTTGAATACAATAAGCATTTTGAGCTTATGCTGCAAAGGAAAAAGGAGACAGAGAATTTTTATGCTCTCGAAAAATGATGACATAATTCTTGAAATAGAAGATGTGACCGTTCAGGGAAGCGGTGTGGGAAGATATGAGGGTATCACTGTTTTTGTCGAAGGTACGGCAGTCGGTGACGTGATAAACTGCCACATTGTAAAAGTCAATAAAAGCTACTGCTTTGGTAAGGCGGTAGGCTTTATAAAGCGTTCTGTCCATAGGATAGAGCCGAGCTGCGCTGCATCAAAGACCTGCGGCGGCTGCTGCTTTACGCACATTACTTATGAGGAGGAGTGCAGACTGAAGGAAAAGGCTGTGCGTGATTCCTTTGAGCGTATAGGCAAGCTGCACCCCGAGTTTGAAAAGTTTATGGGGTGCGCTGTTACTTCGCATTACCGCAACAAAGCGCAGTACCCTGTCGGTGAGCAGGACGGAAAAGCTGTCTGCGGTTTCTACGCAAAACGTTCACACAGGATTTGTTCCGGTCATGATTGCGAGCTTCAGCCTGTAATATTTACCGATATAGTTGATGCCGTGCTTGATTTTACAGAAAAAAACGGAGTCAAGCCTTATGACGAGCAGACAGGAAATGGTCTGCTGCGACATATTTATCTTCGCCGTGGTGAACATTCGGGGCAGATAATGCTATGCCTTGTGGTAACGGATATAAAGAAAGCTGCTGTGTTCAAAGAAATGTGCAGCGAGCTTTGTGAGAGGTTCCCTTATATAAAGAGCATTGTGCTCAACGAAAACAGTAAGAATACAAACGTTATTCTTGGAAGCAAAACCAGTGTTATCCGGGGCAGCGAAACTATCGAAGATGTGATGTGCTCAAACCGCATAACGATCTCTCCGCAGTCGTTCTATCAGGTCAATACCCTGCAGGCTGAAAAGCTGTACGCTCAGGCAAGGGAATATGCGAAGCTCAGCAAAGATACCACACTGCTCGACCTTTATTGCGGAGCCGGAACGATAGGGCTTTCAATGTGTAATGGGATAAAAAAGCTGATCGGTGTTGAAGTCGTTGCGCAGGCAATAGAGAATGCAAAGCGAAATGCTGAGATCAACGGCGTGACAAATGCCGAGTTTATCTGCGGCGATGCAGGAAAGATAGCACAGATACTTTACGAGAGGGGAGAGCGCCCCGACGTGATAATAGCCGATCCTGCAAGAAAAGGCTGCGACAGGCAGAGCCTTGAATATATGGCAAAAATGCAGCCCGAAAGGATAGTAATGATCTCCTGCAACCATGCCACAGCCGCAAGGGACTGTGCGATACTCGGAGAACTTGGCTATAAAACAGTAAAAGTAAAGGGAGTTGACCTTTTCCCAAGAACAGCACATGTGGAGACGGTAGTATTGATGTCAAAGGTTAAAGAATAATAGCCGCGAAAGCCCA
>DFFV01000037.1:47430-49326 GCA_002371625.1 Ruminococcus sp. UBA3767 | reverse complement strand
ATAGAGCCTTTCTTGAAAACTTCCCTCAGGAAAGTTTCGCAAAGGGTAGTAGGAAGGTGATAGATGAGCCTTGCGATACCAAGGTTATCATAAGAAACGATATTCTTGTCAGTATCGAATACCTTGCCGACCTCAAGAGCGATCTGAGCTTCCTTAAAGCTCCTTGCAAGGTCACGCACACCCTGTATAACAGTACCTATACCAACGTTTACACGGGTATAGAACTCACTTGAAAGCGTATCGGAGATAGAACGTGCGAGCTTTTCAAGATCCTTGGACTCAACACCGCCCGAGACCTCTTTTACCAGCACGATATCAGACTCTGTGATATTGAAAACAAAGTCCTTGTTCTTATCCGGGAACAGATTCTGGATAACGTCATAAGCAGGCACATCGTTTGAAGAAACGATCCTGATGAGCAGAACGACACGTGAGATGTCGCTGCTGAAATGCAGCTCACGAGCCTTTACATGAACATCACCCGGAAGCACGTTATCAAGAACAACATTCTTAATAAAGTTGTTTCTGTCGTACTTCTCGTCATAATACTGCTTTATGCTGGAAAGTGTGATAGCAAGTATGCTCGCATACTTAGCTGCCACTTCATCCGTGCCCTCAACGAAAACCGCATAGTCAGGCTTCATGTGTGAACCGAAGGGCTTATAGGTATAGCCGTCACGAACGAAAACGTCGTGCGATTCACCCAGGTCAAGCGATACGAACTCATTGGTAGTTCCTATCTGTGCAAGCTCCGAACAAGCAATGATGGTCGCAGTTTCGTCGATAACACCGATAACACAGTCGATGGTATCACGCATCTGATGTACTACGCTCTGAAACAATCTGTTTGACATAGTTATTTCTCCTCTACTTGCTAAATAATTAAACGCATTGTTAAATTGCTGAATGACCGTAAGCAGTAACGGTCCATTTTTGTAACATAACACTATTATAACAAAAAAAAATCTATTTTGCAAGTGTTGTATAGCAAAAATGTTCAAAAAACTTTGTGTATTTTGACATATACCAAGCAAGTATCCAAAGTTATTACAAATTGTAACACATTTAGCTCGGCTATGTGTTAATATTCTGTAAAAAGCTAACTGATTAACGTTTTTTAAGGACATTCAAGGTGACTTTTGTGCAATGTTTGTAACCATTCTGTAATTTTTAAACTTTTTGTAAATCCGCCCTTGAAATGTGCCATGAGATGTGTTATACTGTTCAAAGCAAACTGAAAAGAGGTAAAAACGATGCAAAAGCTGATCGAAACAGGCAAGATAGTTTCCGTGTTCGGCATAAAGGGAGAGGTAAAGGTGCAGCCGTGGTGTGATGATGCACAGCTGCTGTGTGAACTTGACACGCTTTACTATAAAAGCGGAACTCCCGTAGAGATAGAACATGCAAGGGTTGCCAAGAATATAGTAGTAATGAAGATAAAGGGCGTAGATACAGCCAACGATGCGAACAAGCTGCGCAACAGGGTGCTTTACCTTGACCGTGATGATATAGAGCTTGAAGAGGGCGCATTTTTTATTCAGGATCTTATCGGACTTAAAGTTATTGATGCCGATAACGGCAGGGAATACGGCACGCTGACCGATGTTACGCAGACGGGCGCAAATGATGTGTATCATATTAAGAGTGCCGAGGGCAAAATGTATTATATCCCTGCGATCAAGGATGTTGTAAAGCAAACTGATATCGAGGGCGGCAAAATGCTCATAACTCCGCTCAAAGGGCTTTTTGAAGACACCGAGGAGGTAAGATAACGGTGAAGATCGGGCACGCAGTGATCTATTATTCAGACCTTGAAGCTGCAAGATCGTTTTTTGAAAAATACTTCTCTGCCCGTTCGGGAAAGCTGTACAGCAATCAGAAAACGGGATTTTGCTC
>DFFV01000037.1:0-47298 GCA_002371625.1 Ruminococcus sp. UBA3767 | reverse complement strand
CCGCAGATTCTTTGGGATTTGCACATATAGCCTTCAGCCTTGGCAGCGAACAAATGGTTGACAGCCTGACCGAGAGGCTACGAAATGACGGATTTACTGTAATAAGCGGTCCGAGAACCACCGGTGACGGCTATTATGAAAGCTGCATTGAAGATGCTGAGGGCAACAGGATAGAACTTACAGTCTGAAAGGTAAATGATATGAGGATCGATATAGCAACGCTTTTCCCCGATATGCTTGAGAATTATCTTTCTCAGAGCGTGGTGGGCAGAGCGAGAGATAAGGGCGTTTTCAGCGTTAAATGCCACAATATCCGTGATTATACGCTTGATAAGCACCGCAGGGTAGATGATACCCCTTACAGTGAACGCCAGGGTATGCTGATGCAGTGCGAGCCTGTTTATAACTGCTACAAGGCTGTTGCGGGCGATAAAAGACCGCACGTTATCTATATGTCGCCGCAGGGTAAGATACTTACGCAGCAGCGTGCAAAGGAGCTTGCACAAATGGATGAGCTGTTTATCCTTTGCGGACATTACGAGGGCGTTGACCAGCGGATAATCGACGAGATAGTCGATGAGGAGATATCTATCGGAGATTATGTGCTCACGGGCGGTGAGCTGCCTGCACTTGTGCTGGTGGACAGCGTTGTGAGAATGCTTGAGGGAACGCTTTCAAAGGCGGACTGCTATGAGGACGAGAGCCATTATAACGGCTTGCTTGAGTATCCGCAGTATACCCGCCCGGAGATCTGGCATGATAAACAGGTCCCCGAGGTGCTGCTTTCGGGACACCATGCAAATATCCTTAAATGGAGGCACGAGCAGGCTTTGCTTACGACATTTAAGAAGCGTCCCGATATGCTGGATAAACTGGAATTGTCCGATGCTGATTTGGCAATTATACACAAAAATAAGGGGGATTGAAACGATAAAATCTTAACTCTTTGTTTAGAGTTGACAAAGATGTTAAGAACTTTTGTATGTTTTGGCATTCTCAAAAATATTTATTATAATCTTTGCACAAATTTATGCGTGTTTGTTGACTGCTTGTAGTTAATTCCTACAAAAATGTCGCAAATATATGCTGTTTGTCTAATTTTTGCGTTGACGAAAGCACTAAATAAGAGTATAATACTATATATCAGGTGAAAGGGATTTTTCATACTGTAAATGTTGTGTTTTTACCAAAAGATAATAATGAAATGGAGAGATTATTATGTTCGTTAAAGACGTTGTTGTTCAGAACCAGGTAGGACTTCATGCTCGTCCTGCAACTTTCTTTATCCAGAAGGCTAATGAGTTCAAGTCTTCTATCTGGATCGAGAAAGAAGAGAGAAGAGTAAACGCTAAGAGCCTTCTGGGCATTCTTTCACTGGGCATCGTTGGCGGAACTACTATCAGGATCATTGCTGACGGCGCAGACGAGGAAGATGCAGTTAAGGGACTTGTTGACCTTGTTGACAGCGGTTTTGCAGAGGATGCACGCTAAGACTGAACATTTTATAATGTGATATGTAAAGGGACTTGCCACAGCGGTTTGTCCCTTTTTGTTTTGCATTTTTTTAAATGAGCACAAAAAAAGAGCCTGCATAACTGCAAGCTCTTCTATAAACGATAGTATCAGATTTATTCTGCGTCCTCAGCAGCATCTTCAGCAGCGTCAGCAGCTGTATCAGCAGCCTCAGCGGAATCTGCGCAATCTTCACAATCGCAGCAATCATCGAAATCCTCATCGAGGTCTTCATAATCATAATCCTCAAGCTCTTTGTGCTTTTTGAAAGCGAGGAAAGCAGCAACTGCAACTGCAACTGCACCGATAACGGCAAGGATCTTAAAAATTGTTGACATAATAAATACAACTCCTTTGAATTAATTTCTAACCCTAAATTAGATTATCTACATTATAGCACATTATTATAAAAAAATCAAGCGGTTTTTGTACAATTCTCGCAAATTGTATAACTTTTTTTTCGGTTTATTGTTGGCAATGACGATAATCAGATATTTCCTGTGAGGTTCATTATTATGCTCAATGCTGCCAAAGGTGCGGTTTCACAGCGCATAATGCGCCTGCCCATGCCAACAGCGACCGCTCCTGCGGCAGTGCATTTTTCCACCTCGCCGCTCTCAAAGCCGCCTTCGCTGCCGATAAATACACCAATGCTCGAACCGCTTTTCAGTCCTACCTCGGAAAAGTTTATGCCGCCGCATTCGTAGCAGATAACAGGGAAGTCCTGCTTTGCAAGCTCGCTCACAGCCTCATCGAACGTCATCAGCGGACTGATCTCGGGGATTATCCCCCTGCCCGATTGCTTGGCAGCTTCAAGAGCTATGCGGTTAAGGCGTTCACGCTTTTTCTCAAAGCTCTTTTTATCCGGTCTGCTAACGCACCTTGCCGTAATAACAGGGCACACCCTTACTGCGCCCAGCTCAACAGCTTTCTGCACTATCGTGTCCAGCTTATCGCCCTTGGGAACTGCCTGGAACAGCGTGACTTTAACATCGGCTTCATTCAGGCTCTTGCCGCTTGAAAGCACTTCACATTCAACGCTCTCATCGGAAATGGTAAGTATCCTGCAATTGTATTCTATCCCCTCACAGCATACCGTTATCTCGTCACCGAGTCTCATTCTCAGACTTCTGCCAATGTGAACTGCATCCGGTGCAGGAATGGTAACATTTGTTCCCGATATATATTTATTTTGCACAAAAAATCTTGGCATTTTTACCTCCAATTATTAAATGTAAACGGAAAATTAACCGAAAAGGTTTTCTACAAAAATAGTATAACACATCTTTACAAAAAATTCAATCATTTTAATAAATAATCCTATATCTATTAATACGAACTCCATAGGAATATTGTATTATAGGACCATGGAAAAGTTAAAAGGTTTCCATAAAGTTTATGGTATGCAGGCTTTTACCCCAAGCCTTCATATATTTGGTTGTAGTTGATTCTACAACTTCTCCCCTATAATTTTTTATTTTTTGGCTCCCACATGATTTAGTGGGAGTTTTTTTTGCCCTTTAGCATCACAGCACAGAGAAAAAGCGGTGAAAGCGTTCTGCCTTCACCGCTGTATTTTTTATCAGAGCTTTGTAACGCCGATAGTTATCTTTTCGCCGTTAATATCCCACTCCTTGGAGTTTTCAGCCTGTGCGCCGTACTCGATCTCGTTAGCAAGAACATCGTGGCTTATCTGCTCGCAGTTCTTTTTAACAAGCTCAGCCAGCTTATCGTTGCCCGAAAGTGAAACACGAATGTGATCCATTACCTCAAAGCCCGAATCCTTACGCATAGTCTGTATCTTGCTCGTTATCTCTCTTACAAAGCCTTCCTCGATAAGCTCCTCGGTAAGTGTCGTATCGAGAGCAACCGTGACCTTGCCCTCGGTAAGAGTAAAGAATCCTTCCTTTTGCTGAGATTCGATAAGCAGATCTTCCTTTGAGAGCGTGATCTCACCTGTTGAGATGGTCATCTTCAGGAAGCCTGTTTCATCAAGCTCAGCCATAGCCTTGTGGCCGTCAAGCTCGGTAAGATTATTTCTTATCTCGCCCAGGTTCTTGCCGAACTTAGGACCGAGAGTTTTGAGCTGAGGCTTGAACTTGTAGTCGATGTAAGCCGAAACATCATCAGCAAACTCAACGTTCTTAACGTTCAGCTCATCTCTGATTATCTCTGTGTAGTAGCCGTCAAGAACGTGATCTGCGCTGACATACATTACGCTAAGCGGCTGTCTGTTCTTGAGATTTGAACCGTTTCTTGCGCTTCTACCCAGAACAACGATGTCAAGCACCTCGTCCATATCGCTTTCAAGCTGCTTGTCGGTAAACTTTTCATCAGCAGTCGGGTAGAGGCAAAGGTGAATGCTCTCGGGAGCGTTCTTATCAACGCTTCTTACGAGATTCTGATATATCTCCTCGGTGATGAACGGTACCATCGGCGCAGCAGCCTTGCACAGATTTACAAGAGCAGTATATAGAGTCATATAAGCGTTTATCTTATCCTGGCTCATGCCCTGTGCCCAGTATCTTTCACGGCCACGTCTTACATACCAGTTTGAAAGGTCGTCAACGAACTCCTGCATAGCCTTTGCAGCTTCGGGGATCCTGTAATTTGCAAGGTTCTCGTCGGCAGCGGTTATCATGGTGTTCATCTTTGAAAGTATCCACTTATCCATTACCGACAGTTTGTCATACTCGATCTCATACTTGGTAGGATCGAAATTGTCGATGCTTGCGTAGAGGATATAGAAAGCGTAGGTGTTCCAGAGCGTGCCCATGAACTTTCTCTGTCCCTCGGTAACAACTTTACCGTGGAACTTGTTTGGCAGCCACGGAGCAGAGTTTGTGTAGAAATACCACCTGATAGCGTCAGCACCGTATGTTTGCAGAGCTTCCATAGGGTCAACGGCGTTGCCCTTTGATTTGGACATCTTCTGTCCGTTCTCGTCCTGAACAAGACCGAGCACGATAACGTTCTTGTATGGTGCTTTGTCAAATATCAGTGTAGAGATAGCCAGCAGTGAATAGAACCAGCCTCTTGTCTGGTCAACAGCCTCTGAAATGAAGTCAGCAGGGAACTGGCTTTCAAACAGCTCCTTGTTCTCAAATGGATAGTGGTGCTGAGCGAAAGGCATAGAACCCGAATCGAACCAGCAGTCGATCACCTCGGGAACACGCTTCATCTGCTTGCCGCACTTAGGACACTTGATCGTTACAGCGTCAATGTACGGTCTGTGAAGCTCTATCTCATCAGGGCAGTTGTCAGACATTTCTTTAAGCTCCTCGATAGAGCCGATAGAATGCCTGTGTCCGCACTCACATTCCCATATATTCAGCGGAGTGCCCCAGTATCTGTTTCTTGAAATGCCCCAGTCCTGAACGTTTTTCAGCCAGTCACCGAAACGTCCCGAGCCGATGCTTTCAGGTATCCAGTTGATAGTGTTGTTGTTTGCGATAAGTCTTTCCTTGACATCGGTCATCTTGATGAACCAGGAATCTCTTGCATAGTAGATGAGCGGTGAATTACATCTCCAGCAGTGCGGATATTCATGCTCGAATTTAGGCGCAGCAAACAGCTTGCCCTGTGCATCAAGGTCTTTGAGCACCTCAGGATCTGCTTTCTTAACGAAAAGTCCCGCATAAGGGGTTTCCTCGGTCATTTCGCCCTTTGCGTTAACGAACTGAACGAACGGCAGGTCATAAGCTCTGCCTATCCTTGCGTCGTCCTCACCGAAAGCCGGAGCGATATGAACTATACCTGTACCGTCAGTCATCGAAACGTAATCGTCGCAGGTAACAAAATGTCCCTTTTTGCCCTGCTTTGCAGCACTTTCTCCTGCGCAGGCAAACAGCGGCTCATATTCCATTCTTTCAAGGTCCTTGCCCACATAGCTCTCGAGCACCTCATAAGCAGCTTCGCCCTCATTTGCAAGGCTTCCCAGAACTGTATCCAGCAGTGCCTGTGCCATAATGTAGGTGTACCCGTCAGCAGCCTTTACCTTGCAGTAGGTATCTGTCGGGTTAACGCAAAGTGCAACGTTGGAAGGCAGAGTCCACGGCGTTGTTGTCCACGCAAGGAAATACTCGTCCTTATCCTTTATCTTGAAGCGAACGATAGCCGAACGCTCTTTTACAGTCTTGTAGCCCTGAGCGACCTCGTGAGAGGAAAGCGGAGTACCGCATCTCGGACAGTAGGGTACTATCTTGAAGCCCTTGTAGAGCAGTCCCTTATCATATATCTGCTTTAAAGCCCACCATTCAGACTCGATAAAATCGTTGTGGTAAGTTACATAAGGATCTTCCATATCAGCCCAGAATCCGACAGCAGATGAGAACTGCTCCCACATACCCTTGTACTTCCATACAGATTCCTTACACATCTTGATGAACGGCTCCAGACCGTATTCCTCGATCTGCTCCTTGCCGTCGATGCCCAGAGTTTTCTCTACCTCCAGCTCAACAGGCAGTCCGTGAGTATCCCAGCCTGCTTTTCTTGGCACCATATTGCCCTTCATGGTATGATATCTTGGTATCATATCCTTGATAGCACGGGTGAGAACGTGTCCGATGTGCGGCTTGCCGTTAGCCGTCGGAGGACCGTCGTAGAAAACATAGGAATCACCCTTTTTGCGTGATTCGATGCTCTTTTCAAAGATCTTGTTCTCTTCCCAGAACTTTTCGATCTGCTTTTCTCTCTGAACAAAGTTCAGGTCTGTGGAAACCTTTTTGTACATTGATGATCGTTCCTTTCAAGATTTTACAATAAAAAAAGCCCTCGTCCCATGAAAATAGGACGAAAGCATAGCTTACGCAACCACCTGTTTTCATCATACATGATAGTATGAGCTTTTCGTAACGAGAAAAGAAACGGCTCGGCTTACTGCATTTTCAGCCTTGCAACTCGGGAGTGATCTTCTGTCCTTTGGTACTTGCGCCGCACTCACACTGTCAGCGGCTCGCTGTGGCTTTTCCGTAAAAGACATACTCTCTCCGTCCACGTCATTCACATATATTTGGATTATAACACAATTCCCCCTTATTGTCAAGCATTTTATGCTGCCATACTTATTTTTTGAGCATTGCAGGCGCTTGTGATGTTGACAATGTGAGGAAATTATTATATAATAAAAAGGTATGTAATCATATTGTGTCTTAAAAACGGGACACCGAAAGGAGTATAATAATGCTTTCTGTAATAATCCCGAGCTATAATGAGGAAGGAAATATCGTAAAAACCGCTGATGTCGTTTCTCAGCTGCTCGAACAAAACAATATAGATTATGAGCTTGTTTTCATAAATGACGGTTCAAAGGATAAGACCTGGCAGCTTATCGATGAGCTTGCTTCGTCACGGGAGCACATAGTCGGCGTTAATTTTTCAAGGAATTTCGGAAAGGAAAGTGCTATTTTTGCCGGACTTGAAGTTGCAAAGGGCGATGCCTGCGTGCTTCTTGACTGCGACCTGCAGTTTCCGCCCGAGGTAATGATAGAGATGTATGAGATATGGAAGAACAACGATGTTGATATCGTTGAGGGCAGAAAAAAGACAAGAGGCAAGGAAAACATTCTGTATAAAGCCTTTTCGCTTATGTTCTATAAAATGATAAACGGCTCCAGCGGACTTGATATGCGTGCGGCAAGCGACTTTAAGCTGATGGACAGGTCTGTTGTCGATGCGCTCAACGCAATGCCGGAAAGGCTTACGTTCTTCAGAGCTATGTCCAGCTGGGTAGGCTTCAAGACCGAGAAGATCTACTTTGATGTGCGTGACAGAGAGGTCGGAGAGAGCAAGTGGACAGTGCGCTCACTGATAAAATTTGCACTCAATAACATAACCTCGTTCACCTCCGCACCGCTCCAGATAGTGACCGTGTTTGGAATAATCACATTCCTGATTTCTGTTATAATGGGCATAAATACACTTTATAACAAATTCTTCGGAGATGCCTCGGCAGGCTTCTCGACTGTCATCATACTCCAGCTGTTTACTTCAAGTATCATAATGTTCAGCCTTGGTATAATAGGCTTTTACATCTCCAAGATCTATGAGGAGATAAAGCAGCGGCCAAGGTACATAATCAAAAAAGTCGTTCGTAAAAATGACGCTTACAGCGGAGGAGACCTATGGAAAAAGAAATAAGAAAGCCGCTTTCTCCTTTCCTGAGTATATGGGGAAAGTCGAGAAGGTGGGTATATGATAAGCGCTGGTATTTTCTTGCGTTTTTCCTGCCTGTTGTGATACTGTTTGTATCTTATGCAGTTTTCAAGGTGCACCCGTTCGGAGAGAACTCGGTGCTCGTGCTTGACCTGAACGGACAGTATGTTTATTACTATGAAGCGTACCGTGACGCATTCTGGGGCGACGGCAGCTTTATTTACGACTGGTCAAGAAACCTTGGCGGAGAGATGTTCGGTATCTTTGCATATTACCTTGCAAGCCCGTTCATGATAATCATTTATCTGCTGCCACGTTCGATGATGATGACCTCGATTATGATAGTCCAGCTCGCAAAGGTCGGCTCTGCGGCTGTGACAATGAGGTACTTCCTGAAAAAGATATCTCCGAGCAAGCCAAAGAACGTTTCACTGATAGTTTTCCCGACGATCTATGCGATGATGGGATATGTGAGCGTTCAGCTGATGAACCCCATGTGGCTGGATGCGCTGATCTATCTTCCGCTTATATGCTGGGGAGTGCAAAGGCTTGTTAAAGAGGGCAGGATGCTGCCGTATATCATACCGCTTGCACTCATGTTCATATCGCACTTCTATATCGGCTATATGGTCGGCATTTTCACTTTCTTCTATTTCTGCTATGTCTGTCTTTCGCAGGAGGGAAGAAAGCTGCCTAAAAAGTTTTTCTCACGCTGTGTCTATTTCGGTGTAGGTACATTCGTCGCCCTGCTTTGTGCTGCGTTTGTGCTGATACCTGTGTACAATTCGCTCAAGCTGGGTAAATTCGAGTTTACAACGCCTGATTTCTCGCTTGCAACGCAGTTCGATTTCCTTACGTTCACCACAAAGCTGTTCCCGCTTTCGTATGATACCGTGCTCCCCGAGGGACTGCCGATAGTTTATTGCTCGGCAGCAGCACTGATACTTGTTCCGCTGTATTTCCTCAATTCAAAGATATCCCTCAAGGAAAAAACATCATCGGGTATACTTGCAGCGCTTTTAGTGCTGATAATGTATATCAAGCCTGCGGATATGGTCATGCACGGATTCCAGGTACCGCAGTGGCTTCCGTTCAGATATTCGTTCATCTTCTCGTTCCTGCTGATAATAATGTCATTCAGGGCTTTTGAGAACCTTGACGGTATAACGCTGAAGAATATCGGCGGCATCTATGCAGCACTGATGGTGTTCCTGTTCTGGTGCGAGAGAGAGAATTATTCGCATTTCCAGATATTTGAAACGATTACCAAGGACGGCAAGAACTCGGTCGTTATCCAGGGTATATGGGCAAGTATGATACTTCTCAGCGCAGCGTTCGTGCTTTTGTATGTTATCAAAAAATACCCCAAGTCAAAAATGGCTGCAATCATATTTGCGGGCGTCGTTTCGCTGGAACTTTACGCAAATAATGTGGATACCTTCCGCAAGATAGATAAGACTGTGGTATACAGCAAGTATTATTCATACGAGCCGTTTTATACCGATCTGCGTTCAGCGGTACAATCCATGAAGGAATTTGATAAAGAGCCTTTCTACCGTATGGAAGCCAACTTCCACCGAACTGTCAACGATGCTATCGGCTCGGATTATATGGGACTTTCACATTCCAGCTCCGTTATGAACGCACCTGTGCTTAAAATGCTCCATAAGCTCGGCTTTGCCTACGGCGGACATTATACCAAGTATGACGGCGCAACGTATATAACCGATGCTGTCTTTGATATAAAGTACCTTATGACCAAGAATACCGATACCGCTGATTCAAGAATAGTCGTTCCCGAGGAGTATAAGCTGGCTAAGCATTCCATTCACGGCGAGGCTCTGTATAAATTCTATAAGAACCCGAATGCGCTCGGTCTTGGCGTTGCAACAGGAACGGATATATTCAATGTAGTGCTTGGCGATGACGATCCTTTTGCAAATCAGAACGCACTGCTCAGTGCCCTTGTAGGCAAGAACAGGAACTACTTCTCAAGGCTTGAGACCTTTGAGGATACCACAAACAATGTGTTCAGGGATATGCTCGTGGACGGGCATACAAAGTATTATGTCGATAACAAGAATATAAGCGATTCGCATATAGATTTTCTTGTAAAGGTCGATTCCGACAGCGGCGTGTATATGTTCTTCCCGACAAGCTATGAGCGAAACTGCAACGTGTGGGTGCAGGACGAAGCAGAGTATATCAAGGGCGAACAGCCGATGAGCCAGGCGGGACAGTTCTTTGAGCTTGATAACTATTCTATCCTGAAAATAGGCGATTACCATAAGGGGCAAACGCTCAGGGTGAGAATGACTATCGACAACAAGAATAACGAAACTTTCTGGAAAGATCACATTTTCTGTTCATTTGACTATGAGACCTTTGCTCAGGATTGCAAGGAGCTTCAGAAGCACTCGCTTGAGGTGACCAAGTTTGAAGATACCTATGTAACGGGCAAGGTCACCGCAGACAGCGACGGGCAGTATCTTTTCACGACCATACCTGTGCAGGACGGCTGGACTGTCACCGTAAACGGCAAGGAGGTCAAGCAGGAAAAGGCACTTGACTGCCTTATGTGCGTGCCGCTTGAAAAGGGCGAAAACGAGATAGTTTTCAAGTTCCTGCCGAATTACTTTATCCAGTCGCTCATCATTACAGGTATTGGCGTGCTGCTGCTTGTGCTCGTGTTCCTTACCGAGACCAAAAAGCTCGACCTTGCTTCACCACTCAAAAAGTTCGCAGGCAAGTTTGAAGTGAAGTTCGATGAAGATGATATTGATGACAATGACGACGAGCAGGATGATAACGAGGGCGTTCAAACGGAAAAAGACGAACTCAGCGATGAAACACCTGCCGACGAGCAGGAAGAAACGCCTGATGAACCAACATATAATGACACCGCTCAGCCTGATGAAAACAAGGCTGATGAAAAATAAGACTCTTTGTTACAGCTTCCGACGCTTTGCGTGGATAAAATAACAGCTGAGTCTATTGACATTATAACAAGTATAGGTTAAAATATTAGAGATGAGTCAAGGCTCATCTCTGATATTTTTTTAGAGAGGAAGTTTAAATTATGGCTGATAATACAAAGGTTTATAAAAAACTGACCAACGCCAGCGGCTTCATCAGACTGATGAGCCTGATTGCATTTATACTCAGTGCACTGGGCATTGCGATCGAACCACTGGGAAAGCTGATCTATAATATGATATTCAAAAACGATACCAACAGCCTTGTTGTATCGGGAGCGGTTGCATTTTTCAATGCATTCCAGCACTCTATCATTATCTGTACAGTTTCGCTCATGCTTGTTATAGCAGCTTTCAGTTCAAAGAGAAAAAAGAATATCGGTCAGGGCTTCAGCGCTGCGCTTGTCCTTGTTCCGCTCGCTGCTTCGGTCTATCCTACTATCTCAATGATAAAGTTCCTGTCTGAAGGCGCTTTCAAGTCGTATATGAACGGTGCTGATAATATCAAGTTCAGGGGCATCAGCATATTGCTCGTTTATCTCGTTCCTCTGTGTGCAGCGCTGATACTTATGCTTTGCGGCGTGGTACTTTCGATAAAGGCTATGGGCGAAAAGGCTGTTGAAGTCGTTTATGTTCCAAAGAAACAAAAGCAGCAGCTGAGTGCTCCGCTGAATAACGGCTTCAATAATGGCTTTGCACCTATGAATGCACCCGTTCAGCCGCAGGGATTTGAACGTTCGCAGGTAATTGATGATAAGCCTTTGGAAAGCTTAGCAGACAGGCAGACGTTTGCACCCGAGATAACACAGGAGAAAAAGCCTTTTGCTGATGAGCCAAAAGCACCAGAGCCGCAGGAGCCGCCAAAGGAAAGAGTCTGTGTGCAGTGCGGAGCATCGCTTTCAGATAATGCAAAGTTCTGCAAAAAATGCGGTCATCCGGTATAGAATACATATCAGGCGCACTTTCATCGGTGCGCCTTTTTTGTGCCTGCCGGGAAGCATGGCGTATTGACAAAAGGGGATTTAGGCATTATAATTATAAGGTCAGTTAACAGAAAGATCTTAACGGGCAGCTAAGTCCTGAGTATAATAAATGAGCATTGGAGCTGTAATATAAATGAGCCAGAACAAACGTAAAAGAAAAACGCCGCTCGTGGCAAGGATAAGTCCGGGTGGCGCAGTTGCGATAATAGTAATGGGCGTGTTCGTGATGTGCCTGGTAGTGCTTGTTTCAAAAGCGCTGTTTGTGAGCAATTCAAAGGATGTCCCCGAGGGAATAGATACCGCAACGATAGGCACGAATACTCAGCCTGTTGATGCTTCATCGAATGAAAGCACCCCTGCGCAGACCTCTGCATCAGCATCTGCAAAGCCTGCGGACGCTTCGGCATCGCAGTCGCAGTCTGTGTCACAGTCACAAACCCAGTCCACGACTGAAAAGGCTGTTGTAAAAATGAAAGTGCTCGATGTTACCTATCTCAAAGAGCAGCCTGACGAAAAATCGCAGGACGTTATCATACTTTCGCCCAATATCGTGGTCGATGTGCTTGAAACGCTTGACAGCGGCTGGACGAAGATAACATTCCTCAATGTAACAGGTCAGCTAACGGGATATATCCAGACAAGCTATTTGTACTGATGAGCAGGAAAAGATACAGCATAACCCTTCCCGACGGGACAAAGACAACATTTGTGCTCAATGTCGGCAGGCGCAGCAGAATGGCGATGACCTTTGTCGAGGGGGAGCTTAATGTGCGTGTGCCTTATGGCTGCACGAACAGGGAAATAAATGAGTTTATCCTTTCCAATACCGACTGGATAAATGAGCAGCTCGTCAGGCTGAGCAGCCGTGTAGGCTTGCCCGTGACCTTTGCAAACGGCGAAAGGATAAAGCTGCTGGGTAAAGAGCTTGTGATAGAATACCGTGTCAGCGACAGGTATTTTGAGCCGTTTATCGAGGACGATAAGCTGGTGGCTGCCGTCAGGGAGCTGGGAAGTGAGGGCAATGTCAAAGCCTCGGTCGAGGCGTATATTGCAAGGCTTGCGGAAAAAGAGATAACTGAAAGTATGCGCAAAATGTCCGCTCTTACGGGACTTTCACCTCAAAAGGTGACCATTAAGTCAATGACATCACGCTGGGGCTCCTGCAGCTCGGCAGGAAAGATCGCAGTTAACTATAAAGTCGTGCAGTTCCCCCGTGAATGCATAGAATATGTGTGTATCCACGAGCTTTGTCATCTTAAACAAATGAACCACAGCGAGCAGTTCTGGGCAATGGTCGAAAGCTACTGTCCGCAGTGGAAAAAACTAAGAGATATGATGAAATAATACGGTGTTCAAGGATTATTCCTTTGAACGCCGATTTTTTTATGCACAAATGCAAAGCCGCACGGGCATAATCCTTTGGTTGAGTGAATATATTGTCTTAGCAGAAAAACTCAACGAAATCATAGGAGGCTTTGTTAGGAATGAATGATTTGAGATTCAAGATCGAACGGGAAAGTATGTGTGCCGGTGTTACGGTGCTCGATACCTCTGTCGAACAATCAGTCGAGAAGGACTTTGTGCTGCCTGATTACTGTGCGGATATTTTCAGGATACTGAAATGTATCGTGGACTGCACAGTCACCTCGCAGAGCATCAACGGCTCAAAGCTGACATTTGAGCTGGGCGTTACAGCAAGGGTGCTTTATTGCTCGGAAAATGACAGCAGTGTGAAGAGCATAGTTCAGAAAATGTTTTTCACCAAAACAGCTGAGCTGCCCGACAGCTGCGCTTGCCCAAGTGTAAGGATAACACCAAGATGCGATTATGTGAACTGCCGTGTTATCAGCCCGAGAAGACTGGATATTCGTGGTGCGGTGACATCGCATATAAAAGTGGTGTGTGAGCAAAAGCAGTCGATAGTGACAGATGCGCAGGGCTGCAATATCCAGCTGAAAAAGTCGCTTGTAACGTTCCCGTCCTCACGGCTTATCGCAGATAAGCGCATAACCGTGATAGAGGAGCTTTCACTTCCCGAGGATAAACCGCCGGTTGAGCAGGTCATAAGAACTCAGTGCACTATTGAGCAGGGTGAGAAAAAGATAATCGCAGGAAAGCTGATAACAAAGGGCGATGCAGTGGTAAAAATGCTCTATTCCTGCGTGAATACCGCCGGTGAAAACACAATAGAGGCAATGCGCTTTTCCATTCCTTTCAGCCAGATAATCGACATTGAGGGAATAGATGAGAGCTATGATGCCGATGTTGAAATAATTGCTTCAGGCTGCGAAATGATACTTCCCACCGATGAGCAGCCGAAAATAGAGTGTGAGCTTGTAATGCTCGTCAACTGCACAGCCGTTAAATACCGCACAGCTGATGTCGTCACAGATGCCTATTCAACGAGCTTTGAGTGTGAGACCAAAACTGTCGGTATGGATCTTTCGCAGCAGGAGGAAAGTATATCGGGCAGCTGCCGTGTAAGTGCAAAAGCAGGCGCAGATGATGAGATAGTCAGGGTTTACGATGTTTGGGCGCAGGCGGACAATGTGAGCCTGAGAAATGATGAGCAAAGCGGTGATGCAATCGTAAGCGGAAATGTAAGGTTCTTTCTGCTTGCCGCCAGCAGCGAGCGCCCTGTTTTTCTTGAAGCTCAGCAGCCGTTTGAATATACTGTTGAAGCGCAAAAGCTCGGTGACACTGGTATTTCCGATGTACAGCCGTGCGTGAGCGTCAGCAGCTGCGACTATATAATGTCACCAAGCGGCGTTGAACTTACCGCAGAGCTTGATATTTGCGCAGCAGCAAACACATCAAAAACAAAGCCGCTTATCTCGGATATTATTGTAGATACCCAAAGGCCCAAGCAGAAGGATACTTCCTGCGCTGTTAAGCTGTGCCGCTGTGCACAGGGCGAGGATATATGGGATATCGCCAAGAGATATTCAACATCAGTCAATGCCATCATTGAGGAAAACGAGCTTGATGAGCAGGGCAGTGCAGCGCAGACGATGCTGCTTATACCACTAACGGATTAGGAGGAGTGTGAAATATGGCACAAGATATATATGCGGATATTGCCCAAAGAACAGGCGGAGATATTTATATAGGCGTTGTCGGGCCTGTAAGAACAGGAAAATCAACTTTCATAAATAATTTTATGGAGCAGTTCGTTATACCCAATATCGAGAGCGATTTTAGAAAGGAAAGGGCTATTGATGAGCTGCCGCAGTCATCGGGCGGAAAAACCATAATGACCACTGAGCCCAAGTTTATCCCCGAGGAAGCTGTCAGCGTCGATCTTCCGGGCGGAACGAGCTTTAAAGTGCGAATGATAGACTGCGTGGGCTACATGATACCAAGTGCGATAGGCTATATTGAGAACGATGCACCCAGAATGGTGGATACCCCTTGGTTCGATGAACCCGTCCCGTTCAATATGGCAGCCGAGGTCGGCACGGAAAAGGTGATAACCCAGCATTCAACTATCGGGCTGATTATAACCACAGACGGCAGCATAACCGACCTGCCGAGAGATGAATACGAGGAATGTGAGCAGCGTGTTATAGCCGAGCTTAAAAGCATAAATAAGCCTTTCGTTGTGCTTATGAACTGCACCGAGCCGGGAACAAAAGCAGCAAAACAGCTTTGCGAGGAGCTTTCACAGCGCTATGGTACGCCCGTTATTCCCGTAAGCTGCATAGACCTTGACGAAAACGACATCAAAGAGATACTCACCCAGGTGCTCTACGCATTCCCCGTAAAAGAGATAGACATATCGATGCCTGCATGGATAAACGACCTTGAAAAAGACCATTGGCTTAGGTCGGCGGTCTACGGCGCAATAAAGGGCTGCTCGGGTGATGTGAAAAACCTGCGTGATATAAATGCATTTGCACAGAAGATCGCCGAGTGCGAATATATATGTGCTGCAAAGCCAACGCAGATCGATCTCGGGCACGGCAGCGCAGGGATAAAGGCAGAGCTTGATGATTCACTGTTTTTCAAGGTCATCGGCGAGGCGACCGGGCTTGAGGTGAGCAACGAGAACCAGCTGATGAACAGCATATTCGACCTTGTAGCGATAAAGAACCGCTTTGAGAAATACTCGGCGGCACTTGATGAAATGGAAGCCACAGGCTACGGAATAGTTATGCCCTCAATGGAGGAGCTTACACTTGAAGAACCAGAGGTGCTCAGGCAGGGAACAAAGTATGGCATCCGCCTTAAAGCAAGTGCCCCTGCGATACATCTGCTAAGGACCAACATCAACACAGAGGTAGCACCTATCGTCGGCAGCGAAAAGCAGTCGGAGGAGCTGGTGCTGTATATGCTCAACGATTTTGAAGACTCGCCCGAAAAGATATGGAGTTCCAACATTTTCGGCAAATCTCTGCACGAGCTTGTAAACGAGGGCTTGCACACCAAAATGAGCAAGCTGCCCGCTGATGCGAGGAACCGCCTGCGTGAAACGATAGAGCGAATGATAAATGACGGCTGTTCGGGACTTATCTGCTTTATCCTGTAATATATGACCTGCCTGGTATCGTTGAGAAATAAAAAACGGACGGCGCATTTCAAATTGCGCTGTCCGCTTTGTCGTTATTGTGTTATCTTGCCTCAAGCGAGCTGTAATAAGCCTCCAGCTTGGGACGAGCCTTGATGTAAAACGGCTCCATACTCTTGTCAAACTGTGAGCCCATGCCTTCAAGTATTATCCTGTCAGCATCCTCAAAAGACATTTTTTCCTTGTAGCTTCTCTTGCTCACAAGCACGTCGTAAACGTCTGCAACCGCCATTATCCTTGCTTCTATCGGGATATCGTCTCCTGCAAGCTGGTCTGGATAGCCCTTGCCGTCCCAGCGTTCGTGGTGGTAGTGTGCAACGTTTTCAGCTATCTTTCTGAATTCCTCATCATCTGTACCGTCAAGTATCTGGTGCACTATCATCGCACCGATCGCAGCGTGAGATTTCATTACCTTGTATTCATCATCGGTCAGCCTGTCCGGCTTGCGCAGTATCGCATCGTCAACAGCTATCTTTCCAAGATCGTGCATAGGTGCGGCTTTGATGAGGTTGCGGTAGAACTTGTCGGAAAGCCCCATAAAGTTTTCCTTTTTCATCTCGTCCGTCAGCAGCTTTATGCCGTCGCTCGTCCTTTTGATGTGACCGCCGGTAGTATTGTCACGGCTTTCAACGAGGGTCGCCATACCAAGCACCATTTTATCGTGCATTTCAACTATCTTAGCGGTTTTTTGCTGCACTTCGTGTATAAGCTCATCGTTGAAGGTGTCTATCAGCTTTATGTACTGCTGATTTTTGGTATCATCGGTAATAAACAGCTGGTAGCCTCTGTTTTTAGAGCCGTCATAAAGATACGATATATTTATCAGGTAAATCTTGTTATCGACTTCATAGTGGAATTTGCTCAGCGTGTTATCGCTCTTGAAAGTTTCAAGCCAGCGGTGAACGGTCTTTTGCATCTCCTCGTTATTTACGATAGTTTTATCGACCGTCAGGCTCTCAAGTGACGGAAATACTTTTCTTGCCGTGTTGTTGCTGCCAAGGTAACGGTACTTGAAATCTATCGAGATAAAGCCCGTATCTCCCGACTGCACCATTGAATCTATCGCAACGTCCGTCACATCGTAAAGGCTTATCCTCTTGATGATAACGATATAAGTCAGCTGACCTATCACAAATGCCGCAGGAACAGGTTCAACTGTCTTTATGACCCTTCCCGCAACGTAAGCCGCTATCGCAACGACCTCGGTAAACACCAGCAGGTAAAGCATAACACGGGATACCTGGTTCTTTTTAGCAAGGCTGTAAATGATGACAGCTATGCCGATCGTGAAGTAAAGTATCATCATCAGCGAGAATACTGCGTGCATAGGACCGTAGGTCCGCTGTATCTGTGCAGCACCGTCAACTATCTCAAAGGACATTTCCTTTTTGTAGAATATATCCGAGCTGCCGATGGTCAGTGTCGAAATATAAACGAACGTGCTTAGTGACATGAACAGCACCCTTATCACGCCGTGTATCTTTACATGGCACATACTGAATACTATCAGCAGTATCATCAGCAGCAGATAGCAGCCGCCTATGTAAGTCAGCTTTCGTGCAACAAGAGCTGAATTCAGGTCAGAGGCGTTTGCCATAAGCGTATAGCCAAGATTTGTTACAGGCACAAGTGCAAAAACGAGCGTTATATGCACATCAAAATGCTTATGCCACAAAAACAGGTATACCAGCGTGAGCACAAGCGAGAGCGCCAGCATGGAATTATAGAAAAAAACGACCATATTTTCTCCCTTATCTGCATATATAGCAGATCGCAAATATATTTTGTTGAATATATTACCTTTTTATATTATATCATATTATTCTTAATTGTCAACAGCTTTTTCGCACTTTTATTATAATAATCGATAAAAAAGGCATACCCGCAGTTATTATGCGGATATGCCCGTAGTATTATTTCTTGTAAATAGCTATCGACTGACGTCCTTTGATGGTGTATATCTTCATAAAGTGGTCGATAGAGTGGCGAACGGTATAGCCCCAGCCCACGTCAGCGATGATAAATTCGTTCGTAGTTTCGTCATAACCAGAGATCACGGAACCGTGCTGAGTGCTTATCCAGGTGAATGTGTATGTACCTGTGCCGTCGTGAGTGTATCTTTCACCTCTGTTTATGGTGAAATTAGTGTACGATGTAGGATCTTTTCCTCTTGTGAACCACCATATACAAAGTGCGTGTCCCTTATCAAGCTCGCTCTTTATCTGATCGAGTGAAAGTCCGCTTGTGTGGGTGATAGCGCCCGTATCCAGCTTGCTCCAGGTCATGTTGGCATCGTTGTCTGTGTGAACGTCCATCTGATACTGATCTCTTACTCCGATAGACTTGAGGAACCTGTTTGCAGCCTCAGCAAGAGCAGGAGCCATTACACCGTAAGCGTTCTCATCGTAAGGGCTGCCCCATGAAGCGTAGTTCGGGTCGCCTGTCCGGTAATTCACGATAGTAAGGAATTTATCAGCAAGCAGGTTCTTTGTGCAGGGCAGACCGAGGAATCTTGAAAGCAGGGTAGCCATAGCAGTTGTCTCGCACCCTGTCGGCAGCGGTGCGCCGCCCTCCCAGCCGAGCTGGTTGATAGGCTCAAAGCCGAGGTTTATGTAACGTCCCATCTGGCTTGCCTTTACATAGCCGAATTTTGTGTTGTTGCTGCCCGGAATATAAACTCTGTACCAGCTGCTTGAAAACTTGCCCTTGCAGGTAAGCACCTGATAAGCTGAGCCTGAGTACAGCACAGCCGAGCTGTCGCTCGGTGAAGCGTAAATGCTGAAAGCACTTCTGCTCTTTACGGTAGAATCGGTTGAGCCTATGCAGCTTGCAGCAGCTGTTGAGGTGCCGTTTGCAAATCTTGCAACAATGCTTATATCGTATGAAGTCGCACGCTGCAGACCGCTGAATGTGTAGTACGGGTTGGTTGTTGAATAAGTTACCCAGCTGCCGTTCTTTTTGATCGAAACATCATATCTTGAAGCGCCGAGCGAATTCCACTTTACCGTCAGCGAGTTGAAGGTCGAAGCTACATCTGTTACAGTTACAGCCTCAACAGGTGTTGTCAGCTTTACAGCAGCTGAAAAAGCGCCTGCCTTTGTAACTCCCGTATCGTCATCAAGCATAGCTCTTACTTTGTATTCGTAAGTAGTCTGACCTTTGAGCGTGCTGTCATTATAATAGTTGAGCGAAGTGTTTGCTATCTTCACGAAATCTCCGCCGGGAGCTTTTCTGTAGACCTCGTAATATGTGCAGTTTGTCTTTGCCCAGGTTATCTTTGCCGAGCGTGAGGTAACATTTGCGTAAGAAGTGCCTGTTACCTGAGCCGGAGCTGTGCTTATGATAACAAACATCTCGGGAGCATCTGCGATCACGTTGCCCGAAGCGTCCAGTGCCTTTACATCGAACTTGTAGCTTACGCCTGCACCGCCGTTGATAGTGTAACTTGTTCCGGTCGTTTCGGTTACTCTTGTCCTTGTTGCCCATGTATCGTTGTATATCTCGTATTTTGCAGCGCCGGGAACAGCTGACCATTTGAGCGTCATTGCATTTCCCGAAGCAGTTGCCGAGATCTTTGTGCTGATGATAGCTCTGACAGCCTCGTCTGAGATAAGTGCAGGGCCGCCGAGGGTGGTAGCCTTGTCTGTTGCCGAGTTCATAGCGTAGGTCTTAGCCCTGTTTGTAGCCTTTGAAGCAGCCAGCACGATAGGTGCTTTGTAAGCAGCTGCGAGCGGACCTGCGCAGATACCGTCAGGGTAGTTGAGTCCGTAAGCGAGCATCAGTCTTTCGGGATCGGCAAAATATCTTGCTGCAACGTTAGCCGATGTCTCGTATCTGTCTGAACCGCCAAGGCGGATAATAGATGTAAAATAGCTCTTTGCTGCATTTTCAACGTTTGTGGTAACAGCGCCTGTTCCGCCGATGAGTGCAGCGGACTTGCTTGAGATAGAGTTAAGGAACGCCTTTTGTTCGTCCGAGATGCCCCAGGGAGCTGTGAGCAGTATAGGTTTACCCACTGCCGAAGCTGAAAGTGCGTCAGCATAGCTGAGTCCCGAGGCGATGAGTATCTCCTCGTTGGTAACGCCTGCCTCTTTAAGAACGGCAAGGTTGGTGGTGTATCTGTTAAGTCCGCTCAGGCGCTTTACTTTCAAGCCCGCCAGAGCGCTTTCAACATCACTGCCTACCGCAGCAGTACCGCCGATAAGATATATCGTTGCGCCCTGTGCGGCATTAGCGAAAACGTAGTTTTTCAGCCTTGCAGTTTCGCTTTTGTCTGTAAGCAGTATAGGTGCATTTTTCTTAGCCGCAAGGTACGAAGCGCTCAGCGCATCGGCATAATCCATTCCGCTTGCGATGATAATGTTATCAAACTTAGCCTTTCCCGTCTTCTCCTTCAGCTTTTCAGCAACGCCGTAAGCTGTTTCAAAACGGTTCTTGCCGAATATCCTGTATGTACCCTCGCTTGCAGTCAGCTGCTGAACATTCTGCTGCTGAGTGACTTTATTTGTTTCAGTGTTTGTATTTATGCTTGTGTTGCTGCCGTTATCCTCATTTATAATAGGGATAACAGGTCCCTGTTCCTGCGCATAAGCACCGGGCATTGCAGCTGCCATGTTTGAAACTGCTGCAAGCGCAAGGAGCAGCGCAAGTATCTTCTTTCTCAAATCAATGCACCTCCGTGTTTTGTTCTGTTTTGTTTTATCTGCTTTAAAGCTGTTTGTGCAGTAAGCTCAGTGCTTTAAGCAGCTTTTTTCAAAAAACAGCCCGACGCTTTGCACATCGGGCGTTATGTTATCAGATAGGTATCCTTGGAAGCTCGATAGCTCCGTCACTTCTTGTGGTGATCTTGGTCTGCTGAGTCTGCTTCTCACTGCTCTTGCTGTTGTCCGAGCCTGATGAAGATGAGTTGCTTTTCTCATTTTTGCTGTCAGGTGTAACGATGATCTCGCCTTTTTCGGTCACAGCATTGCTGCTTGAAGAGCTGTCGCCGCTCTTAGCGCTGTTTTCGCTCTTTGAGTCAGAGGACGAATTGCTGTTATCCTTGGAGGAAGCATCTCCCGAGGAGCCGCTGTTGTCGTTTTTACCGCTCTCATCAGCCTTTGAGCTTTCGCTGAAGCTGCTGTCAGCAGTTGTTGAACTGTCCGAGCTGTCATTTGATGACGAGCTGGAGCCCTTTGAACAACCTGCAAGCAGAGCCATTGATGCGAGCAATATTATCAGGATCTTTTTTTTCATTTTCATCACCTTTTATTGTTCTTTTTAACAAATTATCTTTTCTTATTCGTACATTTTACCACAATCAAATCAAAAAGTCAAGCAGAATGCAGAATATGCTTGCAAATGTGGTAAAAGTGTGGTATAATCCATACTGGTGATGAATTTGAACGCAGTATATAAAATTGCAGATAAAACTATCCTTGTAGATTCGATCTATCCCCGTGTGCATCATCTGTGTGCGGACTATGCCTGCACAGAGCCTGCCGAGTTGAGCGTTAAGATAACGCAGGAGGATCTTGTCTATGAAAGATCACGTTCCGAGCTTTCTGCGCAGGCAGAGGGCAGTGATTATGTTGAGGAGCGTGAGGATTACCTTGAGGAGCTTGCGGTTTACAGAAAGATATGCGAGATGATGCCCAAGTATGATACTATACTTTTTCACGGCTCATGCGTAGCTGTTGACGGGCAGGCTTACCTTTTTACCGCACCCAGCGGAACAGGAAAATCCACGCATACACGGCTCTGGCGTGAGCTGCTCGGTGAAAAGGCGGTCATGGTCAACGATGATAAGCCGCTGATAAAGCTCACCGATAACGGTGCAGTCATCTACGGCACACCTTATAACGGCAAGCACAGTCTCGGCACGAATATGTGCGCTCCGCTGAGGTCGATATGTATAATATCAAGAGCTGAGGAAAACAGTATCTGCAGGGCTGATGCCGCACAGGTATATCCGCTCGTGCTCCAGCAGGTTTACCGTCCTGCCGACAGGGAAGCGCTTGTAAAAACGCTCGGGCTGGTGGATAGGCTGATTAACAGTGTAGATCTATATAGTCTTGGCTGCAATATGGATATCTCTGCGGCTGAGCTTTCATATAATACGATGAAAGGATGAAGCAAAATGAAGCTCAATAAGAATTTCGTAGTTCATAAATCAGGAAAGGAAACACTGCTCGTTCCGCTCGGAGGAGCTAAGTTTTCGGGTATCGTAAAGGGCAATAACACCACCGGAAAGGTGCTTGAGATGCTCAATGAGAATACTACCGAGCAGAAAATAGTTGCATCTCTGCGTAGTGAGTTTGAAGCTCCCGAGGGCGTTATAGAAAAGGATGTAAAGAATATCCTTTCACAGCTGAGAAAAATCGGAGCGCTCGATGAGTGACGGTATAAAATTTGAGGATTACCTTGATAAATACGGCAAGCTGACTTACAGCAACAAAGGCACCAGCATGATGCCGCTTTTAAAACAGGGAAGAGATCTGTTTACCGTAAAGCGCAAAAACGGCAGATGTGCCAAGGGCGATGTAGTGCTTTACAAAAGGCCGCCCGAAAGCTATGTGCTGCACAGAGTCATCGAGGTCAGAAAAAACAGCTATGTAATCCTTGGAGATAACTGTATAAATAAAGAGTATGGCATAAAGGATAAGGATATAATCGGAGTAATGATATCTTATGTGCGCAAAGGCAAGGCGCACAGCGTGAACGACCTCAGATATAAGCTGTATTCACGCTATATTATGGCTACAATAACTCCGAGATTTTTTTTCAAAAGGATAAAACTAAAGCTGAAAAGAATTGTAAAGAGATTGATATATGAAAGATAAGACGATAAGATGGCTGTATAAAGTTCCGGGCAGAAAAAAACTGTATATTCTTGCACTGGTCATCGTGCAGTCACTCAGCGGCGGCAGCGGAGTGCTTTATGCGCTGTTCCTGAGGAATATAGTCGATGATGCGACTGCTCATAACAGCACAGGCTTCTGGACGAATGTAGTGCTGATAATACTTCTTGTCGTGATACAGATATCACTCAGTGCTGTTATCAGATGGCTCAATGAGCTTTCAAAGGCGGAGATAGAAAATGTCTTCAAACAGCGACTTATGAGGAATATCCTCAATAAAGACCTCGCAAGAGTCAGCGCAGTACATTCGGGTGAATGGCTCAACCGCCTGACTAACGATACGGTCGTTGTCACAACGGGCTATGTTGAGATCTTGCCGGGGCTTGCCGGAATGGTAGTAAAGCTCATAAGTGCGCTTGTTATGATACTGATAATAGATATCAAGTTCGCAAGCGTCATCATACCCGGCGGCATCGTGCTGGTGATACTGACCTATGCTTTCAGAAAAAAACTGAAATCGCTGCATAAAAGTATGCAGGAAAAGGACGGCAGTCTCAGGGTGTTCATGCAGGAAAGGATAGGCAGTCTGATGATGATACGTTCCTTTGCCGCACAGGAACAGACACAGCAGACAGCCGATGAAAAAATGCACGAGCATAAGGAATCCCGAATGAAGCGTGCAAGGTTCTCAAACACCTGCAATGTCGGCTTCAGCGCTGCAATGCACGGAATGTATATCTTCGGTGCCTGCTATTGCGGCTACGGTATACTTACCGATACGATATCATACGGAACACTGACCGCAGTTACCCAGCTCATTTCGCAGATACAGTGGCCTTTTGCTAATATAACAGGCTACCTGCCGAAATTCTACGCTATGACAGCAAGTGCCGAGAGACTTATGGAGATAGAGCGCTTTGACGATGACTGCACCGAGCAGATGTCGCTTGAAGATGTAACAAAGTTCTATCGCAGCAGGCTTGACAGGATAGCACTTGAAAATGCGGCGTTTACTTATTATCCTGCTGCTGATAAGCTTGATGAGCTTTCCAAAAAGGATATGCCTCAGGTAATAGACAATATCAGCGTTGAGATAGCAAAGGGCGAGTATGTTGCATTTACAGGGCATAGCGGCTGCGGAAAATCAACAGTACTGAAGCTGCTCATGTGCGTTTATGAACCCGATGAGGGCAGGCGCATGATATATGAGAATAACGGCTCATCTCAGCAGCTCGACCAGAAATGGCACAGGCTTTTTGCCTATGTCCCGCAGGGCAACCAGCTGATGAGCGGAACGATAAGAGAGATAGTCGCATTTGCCGACCAGAGCAGTAAAGACGATGATGAACGTATACATAATGCGCTGCGTCTTGCCTGCGCCGAGGAGTTCGTAAGCGAGCTTGAAAAGGGAATAGATACCGTGCTCGGTGAAAGGGGAACGGGTCTTTCCGAGGGGCAGATGCAAAGAATTGCTATTGCAAGAGCGCTGTTTTCAGGCAGTCCCGTTCTGCTTCTTGATGAAGCAACGAGCGCCCTTGATGATAAGACCGAAAAGCAGGTGCTTGAAAACCTGCGCAGCATGACTGATATGACAGTAGTTATCATAACACACAGAAAAGCTGCACTTAGTATATGTGACAGAATTCTTTCATTTACACCAAACGGAATTGAGGAAAAATAATGAACGATAAAGAGTATATCAAGGCTCTGAATGCAATGATCTATCTTGATTGCTGTGCGGTCAACCGCAAGATACCGTCAGCTGAAAAGATAGCACAAATGAATATCGATAATGTGTTTGAGGCTGCGCAGAAGCACATGCTTACTGCTCTTACCGCCTTTGCACTTGAATCGGCAGGCGTTTTTGACGGAAAATTTACCGAGGAAAAGTACAAGGCCATCTGCAAGGTCGCAACTCTTGACAGTGAGAGGAAAAGCATTATTGATAAACTTGAAAAGCAGGGAATATGGTATATGCCGTTAAAGGGCGTCATTTTAAAAGACCTTTATCCCGAGTTCGGAATGAGGCAGATGTCTGATAACGACATTCTTTTCGATCAGGAGTATCGTGAAGAAGTTAAACAGATAATGATCGATAACGGTTTTACGGTAGGGCATTTCGGGAAAGGCAAGGATGATGCATATTTCAAACAGCCTGTAAGTAATTTTGAAATGCACTGCCTCCTTGCTGCAGTTTCGGATGGGAACAAGGCTATGCATCCCTATTATGAGCACATTAAGAATAAGCTTTTGAAAGATCCCGATAACAGATGCGGCTACCATTTTTCAAATGATGATATGTATATCTATCTGTGTGCGCATGAATCAAAACATTATAATCACGGCGGTACGGGTATCCGTTCACTGATCGATACCTATGTTTTCTTAAAAAAATACGGCGATACTCTCAATATGAAATATATCGTTCGTGAATGCGAAAAGCTGGGTATTGCTGAGTTTGAAAAGGATAATCGTGAGCTTTCACTTGATCTTTTCGGCTGTAAAAAGCTCAGTGATAAGGATAAGGAAATGCTCAGGTATATCGCTTTTTCGGGAACCTACGGAACATTTGACAATACTGTGAAAAACAAGCTGGATAAAGTAAATGGCAGCAAGCTGAGATATGCTTTTAATCGTATCATCATTCCAATGAATAAGATACGTGACTATTTTCCGTTCTTCTATAACCATAAGTGGCTTATCCCGATATTGCCGTTTTATCGTGTGATAAGGGGCTTGGCTACTAACAGAAAACTGTTGAAAAAAGAGTTTAACCTACTCAATAAACAATAAAAAATACCGATGCTTGCGTTGCTTGCAGGCATCGGTCATTTTATTTGCGTTGGTAGATTATATCGGTGTCATCGGGCAGGCGGTTTTTGAGATCCTCAAACAGCTGCTCATCGCCGGATCTTAGCATCCCGACAAAATAACTGCGGTATCGCTCAAGAACGATAATTCGTCCGAAGGGCTGCTGCACCTCATCTACGGTTGTTAACAGCTTTTTCAAAGGCACGGAAAATGCGTTGAACATTGCAAACCCTTTATCTGTTAGAAGCTCATAAAGCGCACCGAGGTACTCAGGTGAAAAAGTCTGCGGATGTATAGTGTCGCCTATGTAAATATCGGTGTGGATATAATCATATTTTTCTTTCCCTGCAATGCCCTGAACATAGCTGAATGCGTCAGCGTTGATAAGCTCGAACCTGCTGCGCATAGCAGAGTTGATAAAGTATTTTTCAGCAATGTCAATGAGCATTTTTGAATACTCTATACCCGTGACTCTGCACTTTTTGTAGTGCATTAGCAGAAACCTGGGAATACTGCACCCTGCACAGCCAAGCACAAGAGCACGCTGCGGAGGGCTTTTTTTGAAGTAAGCATCAACGGTTTTCTGCGCCATAGGGTAAATGGGCTGGTAGTGCCTGAAACGGCTGAGATATACCCGTGAGTAAAAATATGTGCCTTTCTCGCCGAATTCTATACCTCTTGTGTTTTTCCAGCTGAAAACAGGGATACGCTTATCAACTATTGAGAATTTTATATCCCCTCCATTGCTGACATCCGTGAAAGTTTCAAGCACGGTAGTTTTTCTCAGCTTTTTTACGATAGCGTGTTTTATACCCATTTTACCATTCCTTAAACAAAACGGGCGGAATCGCTGCCGCCCGTATTTTTTACGATTTGTCTGTTATTCGGCTTCCTCAACAGGAGCATCAGCTGCATTTTTCTTTACGCTCTCAATGCCGTTTTTGCATGAAGCCTTGGTGGTGTAGCCCTCGCTCGCAGCGATGACCTGTCCGTTAGTGGCTTTCAGGCGGAAGCGTGTTTCACCCTTTTTATCGGCGTAGATCTCAAACTTCGGACACTTAGCAGTTTCAAAGCCTTCAACTGTCTGATCCTCAATGTTAGCAACAGGAGCGTTTTTTGCAACGCTTGCACAGCCGTTCTTGGCAGTTGCAAGTGTGGTGAAAACCTCACCGCCTATGCATATAACCTCGCCATTGCCTGCTTTAAGTGACCATGTAAAGCCCGTGTTCGTCTTTTTAACAACAAATTTTCCCATTGATCCCGACCTCGCTTTCAAAAATATTTATAAATGCATTATAATACTATTTGTCGGATTTGTCAATGTTTATGCCAAAATTTAAAAGTTTTTATCTAAAAAGCACACACGCCGGTGTGCTTTGAACTATCCGGCTTTACTTTTATGCCTGTTCGCAATTGTAAGAATAACAACGTTAATTCCCCATTGCATCAGCACGATAATCAGAAAAGCCGCTATCCTGTCAGCAGCTGCCATTGTTTTGTCGTAGGTCAGCTTGCCGAAAAAGCCGAATGTTCTTATGATATACAGCTTTTTGTTTATAAGGGAACTTGCGAATGAAAGCAGGCAGTAAATAGCATCGGGAGCGATAAGAGTGCTGAGCGTTTGCTTTTTTATAAGGAATATTAGCGACACCAGCGGTATAAGTATTATCTCTGCGCAGGCAGATACTGCTCCTGCAGCAGATGATGAAATATTAGGAATGACCCATTTTTCCAGCAGAATAAATCTGATAAACCATATCAGTGTCATTATAGCAGAGTAAACAATACACCTGTGTTTGAATAATTTCATTATTATATGTCCTTTTGTTCTCAAAGTGAAAATGTCTTTATATATATAAACAGATTTTAAACTTGCTTTGGTCATTGTTTGGCCTCATTTTGTATATCTGCACAAAACGGTAACGTACATATTATGCACTTAGTACAAACAATTTAATATATTTTGTTTTTTAGTTCATATTTATGATATAATTGTTTCACTAAAGAATAATTGATTTATATTGTATAATAGGTTGTAATAATAACCATAAAAAATGTACTGATAATTATATGGAGGTCTGACTATGAACAAGGATAACATAATTCTGGGTCTTGCGATGAGATTCTGCATTATCATTACTTGGATCATGTGCAACATCAGTTTATTCGTAATGCTGACAGGAATGAAGAATGTCGATATTGACGGAATGGATAAGGACAACGCTGCTGAGAGAATGCTCAGGGTGATCGGTGATTTCGGAGATAAGACCACACTTTACTATGTAACTTTCGGTATGCTCATTATATGTCTTATACTTGCAGTTCTTTCAAAGTACAAAACCGGTAAGGGCGCATTTATTGCTAAGATAGTATTTCTGTTTATGAGCGTTTATTCAGCTTTCGGCGGATTTGAGTATCTTAAAGCCCTGTCTGATGTAAAGGGTGTAAAGCTCGATGTTTCAGGCACAAGCGTTGATGCTATTTCTAAAGCACTTGCAGATGCTAACTTCTCAGGAAATGCTGAAAGCGTTGCAAAAACACTTGGAGATAAGAATGCTTTGGGCTCACTCGTTTCAGGCTATTTCTTCCCGCTCTTGGTGCTTTTCGTTCTTATGATTACTTCTATACACTGCCTTGTTAAGAAAAAAGATCCTAACAGCACACAGAGCAGTGAAGGCTAATTGATCGATTTTATGGCTGCCTTGCGATAACGCAGGGCAGTTTTTTTGTTTCATCTATTGACAAGCGCAATGAATTAGAGTACAATCATAGCAGAATAATTATAGGGGGAAACAATGATGAAAAAAATACTGACCGCAATTCTTTCAATCGTAATGATGCTTTCTTTTGCTGCCTGCAGCGAAAGCTCAAGCGCAGATGTATCATCTTCCCAAAGCTCGTCCTCTTCCGAAAAGGAAGCTGAAAGCAGCTCACAGAATGATGAAAGCAGCACTGCTGATTCTTCCGCTGCGGAAAAGCAAACCACTGCCGTGACCACTACTAAAGCGCCTGAAACAACAACTACATCTTCTTCACCAGAACCGGCAGCATCGGCAAGCGGACTTAAAAAAGCGGCATTTGATACGTTTTCAGCGAAAGAACTTAAAATCACAGGCTCGGCAGAGGATACATTTGAAAAAGCAGTTAACAAAGCAGGTATCGTTTCGCTCACAGCAAGTATAAAAACCAAGGATATATTCAGTCCCTTTGATGACCTCCTTGTTGATGTCAATTCCGTAGCAGCCGCTAAACCCGATGCAGATCTGTTTATTTATGCGCAGGCTTTTGAAGCAGCTAATGTAGTAGGCGGAAATAGCGAGGTTAGTTATCTGGCTGACGGTGCGGTGTTTGGTATCGGTTTCAGCTGCAAGGACGAGGCAGAAGCTAAAGCTCTTTTTGGTAAGGTCTGCACCGGTGAGATGAGAAATAATAATCCGACGGACGATGTTCCTTTCAAAAAGTATGAGGACGCTGATACGCTTATATATACAGGAAAGTCACCAAACAGCATTGATGCTGCCTCTATGTGCTATTACAGAATAGGCAATAATATCTATGCCTTAGCTTCAATGGATCAGGAAGTAAAGGCATCAGAGCTTAAAAATTACAGTAAAACGATAACCTATTCGACAGAGCTTGATAAGCTGTGCAAAGCCGTCGGCGCTAAAGTATTGCCTTCAAGTGTAAAATAATATCATAAACTATAAGGCGTCCGCAGCTTTTACGGACGCCTTTTTGATCGTAATAAGAAAAGCCGTATCTTAAAAGATACGGCTGAGTCGGAGTGACCGGATTTGAACCGACGACCTCTTCCACCCCAAGGAAGCGCGCTACCAATCTGCGCCACACCCCGATTTGCTGTGTAAAGTAAACCTTTATCACGCACAAAATATTATATCACTCTTTTAACGCCTTGTCAAGTAGTTTTTTTATATGTCTGTTTTTATTTACGATAATACGCAATAAGTTGCGGATGGTTTTATTGTTCATCTTTTATTGATTGACTTAGCTGCGTATGAGTGTTATAATTGATTATATATTTCAAAAAATATAAAGGACAAACAGAATGGAAAAGCTTAAACAGATAGGCTCGAAAAGAATAATGATGTCGGTCGTGGGCGTGATGCTTTGCGCAATAAGCGTGGGTTTTTTCAAGTTCGCATCGTTCGGTGTCGATCCTTTTCAATCGCTTATGGCAGGACTTGATGCGCTTGTTCCTATAGGCTTTGGCACGCTTTATGTAATAGTGAATGCCTTGCTGCTGCTTTTTGCACTTTTTACCGACAGGCACTATATAGGTATAGCAACGCTGATAAACCTGTTTTTGCTGGGCTATATAACCCAGTTTACGCTATATCTTCTCAATACTGCAATGCCTGAACCGCTTTTTGCAGTAAGGGTAGTTTTTCTTGTGCTGGGCATCGCAATGATCTGCCTTGCTCTGTCGCTGTATATGACGGCAGACCTGGGAGTATCAACGTATGATGCGGTTGCGCTTGTTATGTGCAATAAGTGGAAAATAGGCAAGTTCCGCTATGACAGGATAGCTACGGATATCGTGTGCATTATTTTTGGTATCTGCTTTTATCTGCTTTCGGGAGGAAAAATATCTGATATTACTTCTATCGTAGGTGTTGGAACCTTGATAACTGCGTTCTTTATGGGACCGCTTATCGAAGTTTTCAACGAGCATTTCTCAAAGCCACTGCTCAATGGCAGAAAGGCAAAACGAAAGGAGTAAAAATGAAACACAGATCTTTATTGAAAAAGCTGACCGCCGTAACGGCTGCTGCTATGATCGCAGTTACAGCTACCGCTTCGTCCTTTACTGCGCTCGCAGGCGATCCGATCGAGCTGCCGAGGGTACCGATAAGCGTTGCAGATACGCTGCCGTCAAGAATTGATCTGAGAATACACAGGCATCTTGCAGACAACAAGACCTGAGTGTGTATTGTTTTCGGCGGTAGTTCCGCAGTCGGCGATAATATCGTCAGCGAGGCTGTTAAATACCGTGCATGAATAAATAACAAACGATCAAAGAGGCGTTAATATGGAGAAAATATTTAAGCTCAAAAAGAATAAGACCACCGTCGGCACTGAGATGCTTGCAGGTCTTATCACATTTATGACAATGGCTTATATCCTTGCAGTCAACCCGTCAATACTCGGGGCTGCAGGAATGGACAAAACAGCAGTTATGCTTGCCACCTGCATAGCTTCTTTTATCGGCTGTCTGTGTATGGGACTTATGGCGAATCTGCCTTTTGCGCTTTCCGCAGGAATGGGCATAAATGCGTTTATGGCAAATACCGTCTGTCTGGGGATGGGATATACCTGGCAGGTCGCACTTTTTGCCGTGTTCATTGAGGGTATCATTTTCATAATCCTCTCGCTCACCAATGTAAGAGAAGCTATATTCAACAGCATACCGCTTTCGCTGAAATATGCTGTTTCGGTGGGAATAGGTATCTACATCGCACTTATCGGAATGGAGAATGCGGGATTAGTCGGCAATGGCAATACGCTTCTTGAAATGGTGGATTTCGATGCATCTTTCAAAACAAGAGGAATATGCGCACTGCTTGCTATCATAGGATTTCTTATTATCGCAATACTCCATGTAAGAAAGATACACGGAGCGATATTCATCGGTATACTTGCAACATGGATACTGGGTATTATCTGTCAGCTGACAGGCATATACGAGCCTGATAATCAGCAGTATTTCTCGCTTCTGCCGGAAATATCGTTCACTGATTTTTCGGCGCTTGGCAAAACCGCAGGAAAGTGCTTTGACCTTGATTTTTCCAACGTTAAGATAATGGATTATATCCTTGTAGTATTTGCTTTCCTGTTCGTTGATGTATTTGATACTATCGGAACTCTTATCGGTGTTTCGGCTAAGGCGGAAATGCTGGATAAGGACGGAAAGCTCGAAAAAATCAAACCTGCACTGCTTGCCGATGCTGTTGCAACAACGGCAGGTGCTGTATTGGGTACATCAACTACAACTACTTTTATCGAGTCTGCTTCGGGCGTTGCCGCAGGCGGAAGAACAGGACTTACCGCAATAACCACAGGTGTTTTGTTCCTTGTTTCAATGCTGCTTGCACCGGTATTCGTTTCTATTCCTTCATTTGCAACAGCCTCCGCACTGGTTTTCGTGGGCTTTATGATGTTCACAACGATCACAAAGATAAAGCTTGATGATGATAACCTTACCGAAGCGATACCTGCGTATATCTGCATAATTACTATGCCGCTGTTTTACAGCATTTCAAACGGTATCTCAATGGGAGTTATATCATACGTTCTTATCAACGTATTCTGCGGAAAAGCCAAAAAGATCAACCCTATTCTTTATGTGCTTTCGGTCCTGTTCATATTCAAGTATATCTTCCTTTAAAAAACAATGCGCCTTTTGCCTTAAACAGCGAGAGGCGCTTTTTATTAAAAAAATAAAAAAACTGCTCATTTTTTCAAAAAAACTATTGAAAATGTTACGATGCTGTGTTATAATAACATAAATATTAAACTATATTTTTCTATTACAAAGAACAGGAGGGGTCAGCTATGGCTTATCACGTTGTTATAGCAGATGATGATAAGATAAATCTTAAAGCAGCAGAGCTTATACTGTCCTTTAACGGATATAAAGTCAGCTGTGTCAGCGGCGCAGATGAGCTGATGACTGCCCTTGAAAATAATGATGTTGACCTTGTTATGATAGATTCTCAGATGTCAGGCAATAACGGATTTGAGATCACAAAGCAGGTATCGTCGAGCGAAAAAGGCAAAAATGTTCCCTTTGTGCTAATGGTCGCTTCGACTGATTCGGCTACTGTCACCAAGGCAACAAAGAGTGGTGCGATCGATATTGTTGTTAAACCGTTCGTAACAAGCGTAATGCTGCTGAGAGTGAAAAATACTATCGAGTATTTTAAGTTCAAGAACAATGCTTCCGAGCTTTCTGACCAGAAGGCGCAGGAGGTCATAAAAGCGCATGAACGTATCGAAAGGCTCTCGCTTCAGGTCGTGCAGACACTTGCGGGAACGATAGATGCAAAGGATAAGTATACAAACGGTCATTCCTCAAGAGTGGCTGAGTATGCCCGTGAGATAGCAAAGCGTGCAGGATACAGTGAAAAAGCGCAGCAGGAAATATATATTATCGGTCTGCTCCACGATGTCGGCAAGATAGGTATTTCCGACTCTGTCATAAATAAGCCTTCAAAGCTGACTGATGAGGAGTATGACCTTATTAAAACCCACCCGATGATAGGCTATGGCATACTTAAAAAAATAACCGAGATGCCAAAGCTCGCCGTAGGTGCAAGATGGCACCATGAAAGATATGACGGCAAGGGCTATCCCGACGGTCTTTCGGGAACGGATATCCCCGAGGAAGCAAGAATAATCGCTGTTGCGGATTCTTATGATGCTATGTCGTCACGAAGAAGCTACCACGGTATCTTTGCGCAGGAGTATATCAAGGGCGAGTTTATAAAAGGAAAGGGCGCACAGTTCGATCCTAAGTTTGCCGATATAATGCTTGAAATGATAACCGAGGATAAGAACTTCCGTATGCGTGAGCAGTATGACAGAAGCGAAGATAAGCAGGACAAGGACAATTTCGATGATATGACCGAGCAGGAAGAGGCTATCTTCACATATATCTCAATGCTTGAGGCAGGCGGTATAAATACAGCAATAGGACTTCGCTATTGTATGAACGATGTTGATTTCTTTTCCGAGATGCTCAAGGAATTCACCGAAAGCGCCGAGGACAGAGAAAAGGCGATAAGGTCATGCATTGAAAGAAGCGATTTCGGTAAGCTCAGCGTTTATTCGCATTCGCTCAAAAGTGCGGCTAATACAGTCGGGGCAGAGGAGCTTTCGAGAAAAGCAGAAAAAATGGAGGAGGCAGCGAGAAAGCAGGATCAGGATTATATAAACAGTAATCTTGAAGAAATGTTTGGCGAGCTGCGAACAACAGTCGGCGGAATACTTATGGCTGTTAATCTTTACAGATAAATTGCAGGGGGACGGATAAAAAGGTCTGTCCCCTTTTAAGTTTATTGCAGGGTGGTGAGTGAGGTTGAAAGAGGTGCTTCATAATAAAGCAGTCAGGATCCTGATAGCTGCAGCTTGTCTGCTCGCTGTCTGTGCCTGCGTGCTTTTTGTGCTCAATAAAAACGCTGAACCTGCCGAAGAAAGCATTTCCTCGGCTGAAACTGCACAACAAACGACTTCTGCCGCAGAAACAACTGTTACAACAACTGCTGCACAGCAGGAACAGGCTGCACAGCAGGGTACAGCTTCATCTTATGTCACCTCACAAGCGACAGAAACGGCAAAACAGGTACCCGTTATTACACTTACACCAAAAGGGAATGATGAGTATACCTTTGTTTATAATTCCCATACATTTACCGCTCAGTTCAGCGTTTACGGCGAGAACAGGGAAAACTGGAGAGTGACCGATTCTTACCTTATAACCGATAGGGAGGTTATAACCGCTGTGTGTCAGGCACTGATAAATGAAAAAAAGGTACACGGCAAGGACCTCACATCGTACAGAACTGCAAGCGATATGGCGGACGAGTGGTCGCTGCATAACCTTGCCTACCAGCATCTCTCCGAGGGCAGCGCAAAGCAGCACGCAAAGGACGTTGACCTGAATACCGACGATCAGGGCAAAACACTTATGGACTACCTGAGAAAGTATATGAACGGCGATTACAACAGCTAAAAAACAGCTGATGCTTATATGCATCAGCTGTTTTTGTATTCGTAAGCTGCATCAATGTATTTTTTCTTTATCTCTTCCTGCGGCATTTTACCGCATTTCATTTCGTAAAGGTCGTCTGTCAGCTCAATGATAAGCTCTTTCAGTTCAAGCCCTTGCTTGTATTTATCGGGTATCGCATCATAGCCCATGTATGCGCCGAGAATATTGCCTGTTATCGAGCCTGTCGAATCGCTGTCACCTCCGTGATTTACAGAAGCGATGATAGCCTTGTCAAAATCGTTTGCATATTTCAGTGCGCAGTATACCGATATTGCAAGCGCTTCCTCTGCTACCCAGCCCTGTCCGAGCCGGTGTATAGCTTCAAGCGTTGAAAGCTCACAGTGAGAAAGCTCAACCGTCAGCTGCATAAGCTCGCTGAACCTGCCGCAATGCTTTAAACCCGAAAACAGCTTTTCCATTGCTTTCGTTGAATTCAATACCGCCTGCTCCAGCGTTATGTCATCGCTCTCTATCACTTCTCTGATAATGTGCACCAGCGCAGCCGCAGGGATATAACCAAGCTCGTGCCCGTGAGTGATCGCAGCCGCACTTGCCGCAAGCATATCACTTTGCTCAATTGCTGTCTGCGTTCCGCTGAAATAAAGCCCTATCGGTGCAACTCGCATAACACCGCCGCAGCCCTTGCTCGTGTTTATCGGGTTTTCAATTGTTCCGTGTGCGCCGTTTTCTATTGCAGAAATGCAGGTAAGCCCGGGTGCACGTCTGCTGAAAAGCCCGGGAACGTTGAGCAGCCAGCAGTGCTTGTTTGCATTTATCGGGTAAGTTCCTGCCTGAGTGAGATACCAGTCACGGTAGCTGTCCCTTATGCAGTCGGTATAGCTTTGCATATTATTTTCACGGCAGTTCATAAGTCCGTTTGCAGTAAACAGCGTCATCTGCGTGTCATCTGAAAACTGTGCGACACCGCCTCTGAGACTGTACTGAGTAATGCCGTCCTTACCGAATCTTCTGAATATCTGCGTTTCATGTATAAATTCGATAGCATAGCCCAGTGCATCACCTGCCGCACCGCCTACCATGCAGCCCCGGAATTTATCAAGCTCTCTCATCTCAAGCACCTCCCTTTGTGTGTTGTAATTATTTTAAAAGTAATTTAATATTATATTCATTATAATTCATATATCCCTGTTTGTCAATAGTATAGCATATCTTCGCAAAAAATAGTACGGTTTACATTTTGACGTTGTCAGAATGTTGTGCGCTGTTTTTAAATCCTTTTTGTGTATCTTCTGCGTGGACAGCAAAACAGACCTTATAAAACAAGCTGTGCATTTTTTAGTGCACAGCCGTTTTGTTCGTGTAGATGTTTCAGCTTATTTTGAGAGATGAAAGCACAGCCTTTGTTTCTTCGCTGTCAAATGCAAATCCTGCGCAGGAAACTCTCACGTTTTTGCTGCCTGCCTTGCCGTAAAGCTCAAAGCCCTTGTTCAGCTCTCCGCCGTATTCAAAACCTGTCCATTCAATATCGCCGTATTTAACGCTGACATCTTTCTGTTCCATTGTGTATGTCTTTTTGTTGTAGTCGTACTGCTGTTTCATTACATCGTCCGATTCGCTCTTGAAATCAAAGTATGTAAAGTCAGATTTCTTTACCGAGCAATAGTTAACGTCGTTGTCGTCAAGCGCATATCCGCCCCTTAGTTCCCAGCCCTGTGGTACCATTACCGAGTAGATGCCCCAGGTCTTTGTATCGCCTTGTATCTCTTTTTTTGAAGACGATTCTTCCACAGCATTGCTTGATGTTTTCACGGCAGGATCATCCGCCTGCGAGCTGCTGTCACCGCATGAAGCTAACCCAACTGCAAGCAGCGAGGCTGATATAACAGCAAGCATGAACCTTTTTGCGTTTATCATGTTTTTGTCCTCCTTGATTTGTGCGTTTATGTCCTGCTCGTATAGTCATTTCGCAGCAGACCGTAAATGCAGATTTCTATAAGTTCTCCCCGACAGCGTTCATACTGCCGCAGAGTACCTTCCTTGGTAAACCCCAGCTTTTCAAGCAGCTTTTGCGAAGAAACATTCTGCGGTTCAACGTAAGCCTCGATCCTGTTTATTCCGCAGTTTTTGAAAATAAACTCAAGCGCTGCACTCAGCGCTTCAGACATAAACCCCGCTGATTGATATGCACTGCCAAGCTCATAGCCAAGCTCTGCTTTCAGCGCACTTTCATTAAAATTAAAAATGCCGCAGGTCCCTATCAGCTTGCAGCTTTCTTTAAGCTCCAGTCCCCAGCGCAGCATGGTCTTGTCCTCAAAGCTCTTTTCAAAGAACTCCGCCTGCTCCCGTGCACGCTGAATACTTTCAAACGGCAAAAGGTCGTAATATTTCATTACCTGCCTGTCAGAGAATATCTCGAAAATATCCTGCGTGTCAGCAGTAGTTATCTTTCTCAGCCTCAGCCGTGAGGTCTCAAGCAGCGTGTCTTTTTCAAAAATATCAGTCAGCATTATTATCCTCTTTTTCTTTCTCCCCAAGCGCACAAAGATCGCTTTTCTCATAGCGGTTGTGCCCCTTGATGCTCTTTTTGTATTTCCAGCATTTTATCGCATCTTCAAGCGCAAGGTCTTTGTTGTCGCTGAAAAAATCACGAATGTAAGTGTTGTATTCAAACTGCTTGTCTATAACAGTTTTGCTTTTCTTTTTCTCCCGGGCTATCCTGCGGTAAGCATCTATCGCATCTGAGTAGGTCTTTCCGGCATTGCTTTTCAGCCACTTTTGAAATTGCACATTGAATGAAAAACTCTTGCCGATGTGTTCCTTGAAGAACTCTCTGTGAAGCTGGCTGCAAACGATATCCTGCTCGATGATGCTGTCAACCGTAAGTATACGGTCTGTGTGGACAGCTGCCTTTTTTACTGTCTTAGCCTTGCTCACTTTTCCCGTTTCAAGATAGCAGGCGATGCGCTGTGTTAGCTCCTGCTTTGAACCAGAGGCAGGCAGACCGTTTTTTCTGCAAAAATCAAGCAGTTCCTCCTTGAGATAGTAGTGGTCAAGGAAAGCATCGCAGCTTAGCTGTTTGCTCAACTCAGGCCTTTCAGACATATCATCACCCCAACTATATGATAACATATCTGTATGTCGATTTCAAGCGGAAATGAGAAATTATGAACAAATGTTAAAATTATGTAAACAAATTTGGAAAATTCTTTTTATTTGCGAATTGAAGTGCTATAATATATTTAGTTTATAGTATCGTAACAGGAGGTGAATCAAATGCAGAAGCTGATGGGAACAGCCGTATACGGAGGTATCGGCAGAGGAAAAATAAAGATTTTCCACCGTGATGAAGTCGTTATCAGCAGAGCAAAGGTCGTTGATACGCTCAGAGAGCTGCGGAAGTTTGCTTATGCCCGTAACGAAGTTGCTGAGGAGCTTAAACAGCTCTATGAGCAGGCTGTTGCTGAGGTGGGCGAGGACGAGGCGCAGATATTCCAGATACATCAGATGATACTTGATGACAGCCAGTATGTCAGCTCAATGGAAAGCCTTATCCTCAAAGACCACTATAATGCCGAGTATTCCGTCGTTAAAACTGTGAAAATGTTCAGCAAGATGATGGAGGAGATGAGCAGCGAGTCGCAGTATATCAGCGAGAGGATAGCTGACATAAGGGACGTTTCGGCAAGGCTTCTCAGGCATTTGCAGAACCGTGATGAAAAGGTGTTCAAGCTCGATGAGATGTCGATCGTGTGCGCAGATGATTTTCTGCCGAGCGAAACGATAAGACTTGATAAATCAAAGGTCGCCGCTATCTGTACAAGCTATGGCTCGGCTAATTCGCATACTGCTATCCTTGCACGAACAAGAGGCATACCCTGCATTATCGGCATTGGCGAGGAGCTTAATGAGGAGCTTGAAAACCTTGATTGTATCGTTGACAGCTACAGCGGTATCATGTATATCCAGCCGGATAACGAAACAACTAAACTGCTTGACCATAAGGAAGCTGTTGAGGGACGCAAGCGTGAGCTGCTTACAAGACTCAGAGGAAGAAAGAATATCACCCGTGACGGCAGAGAGATAGAGGTGCTTGCCAATATCTGCGACCTTTCGGATATAGAAAATGCCAAGGAAAACGACTGCGGCGGCATCGGTCTGCTCAGAAGCGAGTATCTTTACACAGGAAAGACTGATTTTCCCGATGAGGAAGTCCAGTTTTATAACTACCGCCGTGTGCTTACCGAAATGCACGGAAAGCCTGTTGTTATAAGAACTATGGATATAGGTGCGGACGCAGGACTTGATTATTTCGGATTTGAAAATGAAAAAAACCCTGCTATCGGCTTTCGCTCGATAAGGGTTTGTCTTGCAAGACCGCAGATATTCAAAACTCAGCTCAGAGCATTGCTGAGAGCATCGGTCTACGGCGATCTGCGTATTCTTTTCCCGATGATAATAGATACTGCCGAGGTGGACAGGATAAAGGAACTGCTTAATGAAGTCAAGGCAGAACTGATACAGGAAAATATCAAGTTCAAGGAAAAAGTTCCGATTGGCGTGCTTATCGAAACTCCTGCGGCAGTTATGCTCAGTGACCTGCTCGCACAGCAGGTGGACTTTTTTGCGATAGGTACAAATGATCTTGAACAGTACGCTAATGCGATTTACAGGCACAATCCTCACTTTGAAAAGATCTCGCCCGATGACCATATCTGCGTGCTGAGAATGATAAAGACCGTTTGCGATAATGCTCACGCACATAATATCAAGGTGTATATCTGCGGTGAGCTCGGTGCGGAAACGGCTTATACCGAGGTGTTCCTTGACCTGCACGTTGACGGGCTTTCGGTAACACCTTCAAATATACTGCCGATTAGAAAAACTATCAGAAGCCTCAACCTCAGCGACAGACGTCAGGTAAGGCAGAATATACAAAAGCACCTCAGGTGCTGACAGGACCTCTCAGGTATTGCATATACTTCTCATAAAGCTCGGGGCAGGCTTGTTTAAGTCTTACAGGGCGCAGGGAAGTATCCGTGAAACAGTGGGAGGTCTTTGCTGTCAGTGACTGCTTGTCCTGAGTAACGTTCATGACCTTGTATTCAAGTGAAAACTTGCAGCCCGTGAACTTTGTCAGCTCGCTTTGTACCTCAAATCTGTCACCAAATCGAACAGGGAACTTGTATTCGGTCTCCACCGAAAGCACAGGAACAAGAATGCCCATAGCTTCGAGCTTCTGGAAAGGGAAGCCCATCTGTTCCATCATGTTTATTCTTGCTTCTTCCAGCCAGCGAACGTAGTTGGAGTGGTGTATAATATCCATTCTGTCCGTTTCGTAATAAAAAGCATTTCGTGAGTAGGTAACTATCATATCAAACACATCCTTATTTATTCTCTGAAAGATACGATAACACACAATAAAGATAATGTCAAGTGAAAAAGTTTGCGCAAAACCCTTGATTTTTTTATTAGGGTGTGATATAATATATAAGTCTTTTAAAAAGATACGCAGATGTACCCAAGTGGCTGAAGGGTCCGCACTCGAAATGCGGTAGGACGGCAATACCGTCGCGAGAGTTCAAATCTCTCCATCTGCGCTTTTACATCCCCTGTACAGTTATTGTGCAGGGGATTTTTTTATATCAATCAAAACCACCCATTAAACAGGTGGTTTTGGTCGATCATATATTTTGCAAAAACAAGTTTTCCGCCTTGCTGTACGGGGACTTGGCCTTTTCGTGTTTTCGTATCTAAGCTGATGCCTTTGAAAGCACCTGAATGTGTTCATCTGGAACTACTCCGACTCCGCCGAATACATGGAAACTATCCGTTTTTCTGGACTTTAAAAATGCAGCTTGAGCATCACTGAGCCTGAGTGTTTTTTCTTTGCCGTTAACAAGGAACAGGGGAGCTTTGTTCTGCGCTGCATAAACTCCGCCTGCAAGCGCATCGGGGAAATCCTGTCCTGTTGCAATGCAGAAAGAGTTGCCCGTTAGCACGTCATTAAAGGTGCTGTTTACCGCAACACACGTCTCGTAGCGGTCAGTGCCTGCAATTCTTTGCATCGATGCAGGCGATGTAAGCCCGAGCACTGACGCAGCTGATGACTTCATTTCATTCGAGATAACACCCGAACCTCCGATCACATTTGCTGTTTTCACTTTCCCCTTAACAGTTCCAAGATAGCTTTTTGTCGCATTATCTATTTCGCCGATCGTCTTCAGATAGATTATCGGTGCACCTTTGACGGCTGCTGCTGTACTTGCAGAAAGCGCATCAGCAAAGTTGAATGCGTAGACAAAGAACACCTCGCTCGGAGCTTTGCCTGAAACAGTCTGCATCTTTTCTGCGATCTTAGTTGCTGTTTCAAATCTCGTTGAACCTGCGATCCTTTCAACTTTCAACGATTTGTCCAGAAGAGCTTTTTCAACATCTGCGCTTATCGCTCCCTCGCCGCCGAGCAGGAAAACATTTTTTGCTTTTATTCGTTTGATCTCATCGAGAGTTTCCTTAGGCAGCGTATTCTTTTCGGTGAGGAGTATAGGTGCATTCAAAGCATTTGCCAGCGGAACTCCTGCAAGTGCATCGGCGTAATTCATACCGCAGGCGAGAACTACATTATCCGAAAAAGGCGTAGATACGCTTGAAATGCTTGCAGCAGTTTCATAACGGTTTTTGCCTGCCAATCGGTATATGTCTTTTACGCTCTCGTCCTTTGGCATAAGCTCGGTAGTGGTCTTACCGCAAACTGTGCAGCGTCTTTCTTTCAGCCCGAACTTTGATGCAGTCGGCTTTTCTGTAACTTCCCAATCACTCCAGCTGTGCTGTGCTTTGGAAACCGATCTTGAAATGGTGAGTCCGCAGTGTTTACAAGTCCTTGAATCAGAACCCAATTTGGTACAGCTCGGTTTTTCGGTCTGTTTCCAGTCGCTCCAGTCGTGCCCGAGAAGATCGGTGAAATTGTCCTTGAATTTTTCGCCGCACTTTTTGCAGGTGTGCAGATCGTAACCGAATTTCAAACAGGTCGCAGGGACTTTTTCCACCGAGTAATCGTGCTTGCACTCCTCAAGCAGAACGTACTTGAAACCGTTGTCCTTAGCGTATCTTTCGCCCTCGGTGTCCTTGTAGCAGTAGATAGTGAAGTCGGTGTATTTTATGGCTTCATTGTCCCAACTATAACCGAAAGCACAGTCACCTATGCGTGTAACGCTTTTTGGGATCTTTATACTTTTAAGTTTTTCACAGTCGAGAAATGCGGAGTACTCGATTTCTTTTAAGCCCTCATACAGCGTTACGCTTTCAAGCGACCTACATCTTGAAAAGGAGCGATGACCAATAGTTTTAATGTTTTGTGGTATTTCAATTGTTTTAAGTGATTGATTCTGGTTTAGTGAAGAATAGCTCAATTCCGTGAATAATGGATTGCATGAAAGCTCAATAGTTTTAAGATTATCACATCCACATATTGAGCTTTGACCTATATATGTAACACTATCCGGAATAATTATATCTTCTAATGATGTGCATCCACTAAATCCAACAACACCGATACTTTCAAGTTTACATGGCAATGAAATATTTTTCAGTTGGCTGCATTTATAAAAACCAAATTCATCGATCTCTTTGACTGTTTCAGGTAAGAATACATATTCAACGGTATCATTACAATCAAACATATATTTACTAATTCTGATTACACCCTCTGGAATATAACATTCTTTTTCATTCGGCGTTAATGCAAGCTCTGTCATTTCTTTATTGAAAACAACTCCATTTACACTAACGTAGTATGGATTATCTTTGCTTATATTTATCTCATCAAGTTTTTCACAGCCTGAAAAACTTGATGGATTTAGTGTCTTAACTCCGCTCCCTATATTTACGCTCGTAAGGTTGGTACAGTTGCCAAAAGCTGTATCCTCAACCGTTTCTACATTATCAGGGATAGTTATTACAGATAGATTTTTATTACCATAAAAAGCTCTACTATCAATAGTTTTAACACCTTTACCGATCTGCACCGACCACAGATTGCAGTCCAAAAATGCAGATGATCTAATAGTTTGCACACTATCTGGAATAATTATTGATGTGAGCTGTGAGCAGTTGGTAAATGCATTCCAGTCAATTATTTCTACGCCTTCGGGTATATTAACTTTCCAGATATCTGCATACCAAAAAGCGCTTTTACCTATTATTTTTACCGTTTGTGGTATCGTTACTTCACCTTTGCAGGTCGCTGCATCTACAAGAATATCATTTATTATAACAAACGGGCTTATCTTTCTCTGTTCATCAAGCCATTGGGTTCCTTTAAATGGATTATGACCTATATCCGTTACACTATCAGCTATGGATACTTTTTCAAGATTAGTACAACCGTTAAAAAAATCATGTGGAATACTTGTTATACCATTTTCTATTACTACTGATCTTATTGAAAGATTATTTACAAATGTATTATCATCCCAAAAATAGCGTATTTCTCCCGTACCGCTTATAGTCAGTTTTCCGTTCTCATCAAGTGTCCATGTAGCGTTATCATCGAGTGTTCCCGATTTGGCTTCTGCGCTTGCAGTAAAGCTGAACAGTTTTGTCAGTGTTCCGCTTGGCAGGGCTGCAGCTCCTGATAATACCATACAAAAACAAGTCAATAGTGAAATGATCCTTTTCTTCATTTTTTCTCCTATGTGTAATCAGTAAATTGGTAATGAGTTTCTTTTGTTGGCAGCACTCTTATCCGAGTTCAGCCGTGTGAATGATGATGGGTTAGAGTTGATATAACCGACAATTGAAAGCTCAGTTGTTTTGGGGATATTGCTATTGAGCAGAACCAGATTATCAAGGTCAAATTTCTTATCCGCATCTTTTGTCAGCCCGAAAGAAAAGCCGCCGTAGATCGGTGCGTCCGATGAACCGATAACGATCTCTGTGCATCTCTCAACAAGCACTCCGCCACGCCTGCTCTCACGTTCCCTGTAAATATACCCCTGTGTGCTGACCTCGCCGTTTTTAGTGGGGAACGGGTTGAGCCCGTTATAGCTGTCATAAGCATTTGCCGAGCTGTAATTGTGTCGGTAGCTTAGCCAGCTTGTTATGTAATAATTGCAGCCGTGTGACAAATTGGTTATCTTCTTGGTCGGCAGCATAAAAACATATAAATCGTCCGATTGGTCGGCGGTACTGCCGTCGTAATAACAGAAGTAGCCTCCTGCAGGCAGGTAGTTGTTTTCCGTAAATGAGAATATATCATTGTTCAGTGTTTTCAGATCGGCTTGCTCTAACTCTGATATAGTTCCCGCATTTTTCAGGAGCGAACAATACTCACTGTCCGATCTTGGAAAAGCCTTTTTTATAACTGCCTGCTGTGCGGAGATAAGTGAGCTTGGAATAACGTTGTTAATTGGTGCTCCGCTGTCGCTTGGCTGGATTTGATCCCGGGTTTGAGCGTTTTGCCCGGCTGCTGTGACCGCTTGTCCCTGTCGTGTAGTTGATGCAATTACGGCGTTTGTCCCTGCAACGTTTCTGTCAGCGTTGTTTCCTGCCTGCGCAGCAGTTCTTCTTGCCGTGCCTTGCGCTTCGCCACCGACTCCGCCCGAGCGGTCGAGCGTCTGAGAATTATCCGTCACCGAACCTGAAGCAGCAGTTTGCCGTGTAACGCCCTGCGAATTGTCCGAAGAGTCGTTTTCAGCAGTCATTGAAAGGGTAGTGGTCACACTTTCCGTAGCACTGTTATCAGGCAGCCTGACATCACCAAGAGTGTTGTCTGTGAAAAGAAGGTGTGCATATATTCCACCGCCTACGGCAATTGCAGCAACAGCGGAAATAATGACACGCCTGACCGAAGAGCCTGCAACAGCAGCTATTGAACCGTTCCCCGTGAAAGCTGTCCCACCGCTGCGGTTTGCAGCTTCTTCGATAGCGTGCATAACCAATGGCAGCGGAACAAAAGCAAGGTTCTTACCGCCGAGCGCTTTGAGCTTTTTGCCTATTTGTTTGCGTGCCTCGGTCAGTCTGTGCCCGACAGCGTTTTCATTTATGTTCATTGCAGCAGCGATCTCTTTCATTTTCATGTTATCAAAGTAAAACATGATAAGAATAGAACGCCTGTCAGGTGAAAGATCATCTATCGCCTTTCTGACTTCCATTTGCGTTTCCTTGTTATCGAGATAATCATGGGGCACATACATCGGCTCGGAGTATTCCTCTGCCTGTTCAAGAACGCTGTCAAGCTCCTCACTCGTTTCGTAGCTTGAGAAATGATTTACCTCATTAAAATAATTGTTTGTTATATTGTTTGCAATAGAGTATAGCCAGACCTTAAAAGCCTCGGGACTTTTAAGGTCCTTTATCTTTTCCATTGCTCTTACAAAAGTGTCCTGTGCAAGATCCTTTGCTTGTTCAACATTTCCTATACGTTTGGCAATATAGAATCTCAATGGCTCGTAGAATTCATCATAAAGCTTTTCAAATGAGGATATATTGCCGTTCTTGAATGAGTTGACTGTTTCATTCAGTTCCTTTACATTCATTATCAGCCCACTCCTTTTCAAGCTTTGTTCTGATCTCGTTGCGCCAGTAGTTTTTTTCTTCCTGCGACATCTGCATTTCCTCCTGCATCTGTTCGAGGATCCTTTCGATCATAATATCTATTGGTATATCCATTACGCACTCCCAAATTATAGCATATTGTATTCGATATTTCAAGTTCTGTATATAAGATGTGATTACAAGCAAAACTTGCAGCTATTTTTCGACGTTATTTTTCACGAAAAACACACACGTATTTTGTGTAATATTACAAATTTTAAGAAAATTTCAAAAATTACTGCAAGTTTTTTCTTTTCCGGTGTCTTATAAGCGTAACGGTTTTCAAGTTCTAAAAAACTGTTTTCTTATCAATAAACAGAATGGAGGAATAATACTATGAAAAAAACTATATTTAAAAGAATAACTGCACTGGTATGCGCAATGAGCCTTTGCTTTGCAATGGCAGGCTGCGGAAAGAAGGATCCAGAGGACATAACGGAGAGTGATGTAAACGCAGCTCTTGAACAGATGGACGGCAAAAAGAACCCAACACCTCCAAAGGAGGGTCAGGAGGTTGTAGATCCATTTGAAACATTGTCGGTTGAGTTTTCCGGTGTGTCTCCAAATGGTTATGTAATTCTAAAAGATAACAATGAGCGTTTCAGGTATGGTAATGCTTTAGAGGGTTACGAGTCGGTTTTTGAATTTAAAGCCGATAAAAATGAAGGGCTAAAAAACGGTGATGTGATCAAGGTAACTGTTTCTCTCAGACGGGATTCGGGAAATCTTTATCTTTCACAAACCGAAAAAGAATACACAGTTGAAGGTCTGAGTTCGTATGTCGATAAAATTTCTGATATACCCGAAAGCACGATGGAAGCACTAAAAAAGCAGGCAGATGATATGTTTACTGCCGAACAGGCTAAATGGTCGGAGAAATGCAAACCAACCGGAAAAGAATTCATGGGTTGTTACTTTCTTAAACAAAAGCAAGATAATAATATGACAAGAAAGAATATGTTGTATCTTGTTTATAAGATTAGTCTTAAAGCAACGGGTGTTGATACTAAGGACACAAGCAGCCCGGAGAAAACTGTCGATGTTGAATACTATACATACGTATATCTAAAAGACATGAAATTGAATCCGGATGGTTCATGTTCGGCAGAATCAACATCGTATGAAGGCTGCGGAAAAAATACAAACGCACCTGTAGGCAAGTATGATGAATTCTGGGGAACTGTAGATTCTTATGAATTCTATGGATATGATAGTATAGAAAGTATGTACAAGGATGTAGTCGCTGCCAATGCAGGTGATTATACATATGAAAGTACCGTTAACGATAAAGCATAAGGAGGATAAAAATATGTTTTGCAAAAAATGTGGAAATCAATTGGATGAGGGAGCTGTGTTCTGTAATAAGTGCGGAACTCAGCAAAATTCAGAAGCAATAGCTGTAACAACTGCCAATACAGCTGTAGCAGGCACAGAAAGCCGGGAACAGCTTATTGTTAAGATGGAATCGAGCTTAGATGTCATGACTGCTATGAAAAGGATAGAGAATGACATAGACAGTTTGGATGAGCAGATAGCTCTGCATGAAGATAAAGTAGGCAACGGCAGACGTAATATTATTGCGGCCTCTGGAGCGCTGATGATGGGTTATGGACTTATAGTCACCATTCCGCTTGCATTCCATCTTCAGAAGAAACACAAAAAACAGCTCGAAACTTTAGTACCGCAAAAAACTTCCAAGCAAGCTGAGCTTGAAACACTGAAGAACGATGCTTCGCTTTTGTGGCTGCCTTACGATTATCGTGATTGCACTAAGTTTGCAATGATGTATGGTTATATCAGGAATATGAGAGCAAATTCGCTCAAGGAAGCAATAAACCTTCTTGAAACGGAAATGCATCAGGCGAGAGTAGAGCTTTATTCGGCTATCGCTGCGGAAAATGCAGCAGAAGCAGCTTCAGCATCAAAGGGTGCCGCAGGCGCAGCAAGTGCAGCAGCATTCTTCTCGCTGTTCAGGTGATATTGTGCAAAATGGAGCAGGAGCTGCAAGTTAGACTCGCAAACACGTGTTATGTACATACCACCATTTTTACAAAAAAGTAGTTGTATGAAGTAAAATATGTTAATATACAAATAGACCTGCAAATAAAAGTCAAGC
>DFFV01000023.1 GCA_002371625.1 Ruminococcus sp. UBA3767 | reverse complement strand
AGATTTCGCTGTCTGCGGACAGCGCCAAGGGCTCTGCCCTTGACCCGCCAGCCTTTTTTACGAGAAAAGGCTGGACCGAAAAACCTGTTTTTCTTTGGCAGGTCTTTAACGTTCGATTAGACTTTTAAATTCTGATTTATCTTATCAGCAACACAAAAGTAAAAAGGGACATATCATTAACCAACTTGCACGCTGCTGATAAACCCGTAGCCGTGCAAATCCCTCCGCCCTCGCAACGTAGTTTGCAACGGACAAGCGTGCCGCCGCTGCGATGGGGTTGACAATTCTGCGCAGATGTGGTAAAATGGCTTTTAGCTGTGAAAAACACAGCCCGACAGTTCGTTTGCGCCATCCTGTCGTTAAAAAAAACCAGGGCAGAACAAGGGACAACTATGCGCTCCTGTCTGCTTTTACGCATTCGGGAGCTTTTTATTTTGGAGTGGTTAAATGTTTACTTTAAAGACCTCAGCTTCGTTTGACAGCGCACATTTTCTCTCGGGCTATAACGGGAAATGCGCAAATATCCACGGCCACCACTGGGTGATAGAGGTGTGGGCGTCAAATGAACAGCTGCAGCATCAGGGCGAAAAAAGAGGAATGGTTATGGACTTTTCCGACCTGAAAAATGAAGTGCGTGCGCTTGCCGACAGCTTTGACCATGCGCTGATATACGAAAAAGGCTCGCTCAGGCAAGCTACGCTGACTGCGCTTAACGAGGAAGGCTTTCACCTCATCGAAGTACCATACCGCCCGACAGCAGAGAACTTTGCAAAGGCTTTTTATGATACGCTGTCTGAGCAAAATGTGCCGGTGGTGAAGGTCGCAGTTTACGAAACACCTGAAAACTGCGCAGTTTATGAGGTGTGATATGGGCAGATTTGAAGTGTGCGAGAGCTTTGTTAGCATAAACGGCGAAGGGCAAAGAGCCGGTGAGCTTGCGTTGTTCATTCGCTTTAAGGGCTGCAACCTTGAGTGCAGCTGGTGCGATACAAGCTGGGCAAACGGCAAAGGTGCGCCGTTCAAGGTGATGACCACGGAGAATATTTGCAGGCTGGCTGACGAGGCAGGCGTTAAGGATATCACCCTGACCGGAGGAGAACCGCTTTTGCAGGCGGATATAGGCGAGCTTATCACAAGGCTGATAACTTCGGGACACGAGGTCGAGATAGAAACAAACGGCAGCGTTGAACTGCCGACAGATCTTCCCGTAAGACCATCATTCACAATGGATTATAAACTGCCGACAAGCGGCATGGAAAGCAAAATGCGAAAAGAAAACTTTGCACTGCTTGAAAAAAACGACACCGTGAAATTCGTGTGCGGCTCGCAGCAGGACCTTGAGCGTGCAGCGCAGATGATCGGCGAATATGCACTGCTTGATAAATGCAAGGTCTATCTCAGCCCTGTTTTCGGTATGATAGAGCCGGATGAGATAGTCGAGTTCATGAAGCAAAGAAAGCTGAACGGCGCAAGGCTGCAATTGCAGCTGCATAAGTTTATCTGGGAACCAAACAAGAGAGGAGTCTAATGAAAATGATAGATACTAAAGCGATCGAGGAGCATATAAAAGGTATACTTGCTGCACTTGGCGAAGACCCCGAGCGTGAGGGCTTAAAGGAAACTCCTCAGCGTGTCGCAAGAATGTACCAGGAGGTCTTTGAGGGCATAAACTACTCAAACCACGAGATAGCTCAGATGTTCTCCAAGACCTTTGAAGCACCGCAAAACTCAGGTCCTGTTATCGTGCGTGATATCGAAGTGTTCTCGTACTGCGAGCACCACATGGCGCTGATGTACGATATGTCGGTCAACGTTGCGTATATCCCAAACGGCAAGGTGATAGGACTGAGCAAGATAGCAAGGATATGCGATATGGCAGCAAAGCGCCTGCAGCTCCAGGAAAAGCTCGGCTCTGATATCGCACAGATAATCAGCGAAGCCGCAGGCACGCAGGATGTTGCAGTCGTTATCGCAGGAACACACAGCTGCATGACTGCAAGAGGGATACGCAGCAAGGGCGCAAGAACGGTCACTCAGACCTGCTGCGGAAAATTCAGTACCGACCGTGATCTTCAGGCAATGGTATCGGAGGGCGTAAAATGAAAGCACTCGTTTTATTCAGCGGAGGACTTGACAGCACGACCTGTCTTGCGCTGGCGATAGAAAAATATAAAGCTGAAAATGTGCTCGCACTGTGCATATCCTACGGGCAGAAGCACACCAAGGAGACCGATGCCGCAGCAGCCGTTGCAAAGCACTACGGAGTTGAGCTCAAAACGCTTGACCTTGCAAGGATATTTGAAGGCTCTGACTGCTCGCTGCTTGTGGGCAGCACTCAGGATATACCAAAAGAAAGCTATGCGCAGCAGCTTGAAAAAACAGGCGGCAAGCCCGTTTCTACCTATGTTCCTTTCCGCAACGGACTGTTTCTTTCCTGTGCGGCGAGCGTGGCTGTTTCAAGAGGGTGCGAAGTCATCTACTACGGTGCGCACGCCGATGATGCCGCCGGAAGCGCATACCCCGATTGCAGCAAACAGTTCAACGATGCAATAAACTCCGCTATCACGATAGGAAGCGGCGGCGAGGTGCGTGTTGAAGCGCCTTTCGTTTCAAAGACAAAGGCTGATGTCGTTGCTGTCGGGCTGAAGCTGGGCGTGCCTTATGAGCTGACATGGAGCTGCTACGACGGCGGCGATAAACCGTGCGGACTTTGCGGCACCTGCCGTGACAGAGCAAGAGCTTTTGAGCTTAACGGGGTAAAGGACCCCGCATTATAAGGAGGAACTATGGCACAAAGAGATAAGACCGCAGAGAACATAACTCTGCTTGGTGAAAAGAACACACAATACCCCACCGACTACGACCCGTCTGTGCTTGAAACTTTTGAAAATAAACATCAGAACAGAGACTACTTTGTAAAATTCAACTGCCCCGAGTTCACCAGCCTTTGCCCTATAACAGGTCAGCCTGATTTTGCAACTATCTATATCTCATACGTTCCGAGAGTTAAAATGGTAGAAAGCAAATCGCTCAAGCTGTATCTGTTCAGCTTCCGCAACCACGGCGACTTCCACGAGGACTGCGTGAATATAATCATGAACGATCTTATAAAGCTGATGGAACCTGCATATATCGAGGTCTGGGGAAAATTCCTGCCACGAGGCGGCATCTCGATAGACCCATACTGCAACTACGGTATGCCAGGCACTAAGTGGGAGCAGGTCGCATGGGACAGACTCACTCACCACGATATGTATCCCGAAAAGATCGACAACAGATGACAGACACAAAAAGACTGCCGCACACCGCAGCAGTCTTTTTTATGCCCTTTATTCCGAAAGCTCCTCTATCCCCTCTTTTCCTATCTTGTAAACAAGGTAGTCAAGGCACTCTATGTTGCGCTCCTTTGCGTGCACCTCGCCCAGCAGCTCCCGCCTGTGCTGCGCAAGCATTTTTATGCACTCCTTTTTATTGCATATACAGCCGTCAAACTCGCTTATGAATTCTTCGCTGCACCCTGCATCAACAAGATTGCGCTTGGTTTTTTCGTTCATCATCTCACTCCCGTTCCGTAAAATTTTTCTTTCAAGCATATTATAACACCTGCTTGCAATAATTACAAATACTTATAGCAAATACCGGGGTATGCTTGACGGTTATAATTATTTGTGGTATAATCAGATCATCGGGGGTGAGCAAATGGATATAAGGGTACTCAGATATTTTCTTGCGGTGGCAAGAGAGCAGAGCTTTTCGCTTGCAGCACAAAGGCTTTACCTTTCTCAGCCAACGCTTTCAAGGCAGCTGCGTGAGCTTGAAGAGGAGCTTGGCAAAAAGCTGCTTATAAGAGGGAACAAGGGCGTGACTCTCACAGAGGAGGGCATGATGCTGCGCAAGCGTGCCGAGGAGATAGTTGAGCTTCTGGATAAGACCGAGCAGGAGGTGCGCAACAGCAGCGATCACGTTTCGGGTAAGATCTACATCGGCGCAGGCGAGACATACGCCATAAAGCTGATAGCCGATACCGCACGAAAGCTGCAGGAGGATCACCCGGGGATAGATTACAGCATTTACAGCGCAGACGGCACAGACGTGCTTGAAAGGCTCGATAAGGGGCTGCTCGATTTCGGGCTTATCTTTCAGCACCCCGATGCCGCAAAGTACGAGTCGATAGAAATACCGCTGAAGGATACCTGGGGAGTGCTTGTGAGAAAGGATCATGAGCTTGCAGGTGCTTCTTCGCTGAAGCTCGAGGAGCTAAAGGATTATCCGCTGATAATCCCACGCCAGCCGAACCATAACACCATGATCGCCGATCTTGTCATGAAGCACGCTCCCGATGCGCACATAGCAGCTGAGTATAACCTTGTTTACAATGCCTCGGTGCTGGTCGATGAGGGACTTGGCTGTGCGGTGACTTTTGACAGGCTGATAAATACCAGCGGCGACAGCAGGGTATGCTTTATCCCCTTTGAGCCTAAAATAGAGGCGACCTGCAGCTTTGTGTGGAAGCGTTACAGCATTTTCACCAAGCCTGCCGAGGTGTTCCTTTCGCAGTTCATCTCCGATATCGAGAGCTTCGGGCAGGGCGATGACTAAGCGCAGCTTATGTTTTTTTCGATAACAACTCACAGGACCGTGCATAAAAATTGCATCGGTCCTTTTTTCACCTATTGACGAAAAAGCACGAATATGGTATAATCTATTTAACAATGTCCCTGCATATCAAACAGCAGGCAGCATTTTGTTTTCAGGGGGAGGTGAACGCAGGTGGAGGAAATTATCAAGATAGTTTTTGCAGTAGTGCTCGTGTATTATATCTACGGCACCTACGTTTCTGCCCGTGCACTTTTTATCCCCAAGCTGAAAAAAAGCCTGCGTATTGCCTGTCTGCTGCGTGTCGTATCGGCGCTGTTCGTGCTTACGGGGCTGGTAATGTATTTTGTTATCCACCTCAATGACGAGGTAAGAACTTACACCTACGTCAAGGGCGTTATCAACGAGCAAAGCTCCTACGGACAGTATGAGAGTATGTTCTTTACGATATTTATAACTGCGGCTGTGCTGGTGCTGGCTTCGGCACCGTTTGACTGCTACGGCGCATTGAAAGCAAGCAGCAGAGTGAGAAATGTCGTGGTGTCGCTGATAATGTCGGCAGCCGTGATGATCTCGGGACTGATACTGATAATATCGAACTATTCGGGCAACCTTTACGATAACGATCCTAAGTATTACCGCTATGATTCTCCCGATAAAAGCAGGAGCATAGTTATCTGCGAGCGTTCAAATTTTTCGGACGGATATGGAGATATATATCAGGTGCAGGGTGAAAAGGCTGAAAAGATAGGCAGCTTTTCCACCAAAGACGGCTTGCGCAACAACGGCAAGTACCGCCTTGAATGGTCGCCTACTCAGGTCAAGGTGTCCTACCGCTACAGCGAGGACGTTTACCGATCTGCCGTGGGCAAGTATGTAGAACTTGGAGAGAAAAATGAATGAATGTGATCTTTGATATAGGCAAGGTGCTTATAGATTTCAACTTTGAAGAATTTACCGCAGACCTGATCGGTGAGGAAGCTGCAAAGGCTGTTATCGCAGCAAGCTGGCACGATCCCCAGTGGGATCTTCTCGATAAGGGCGAAATGGATTTTGAAAGCGTGCTGGAGGTGTTCATCTCAAAAGCACCGCAGTATGAAGCGCAGATTAGGCAGGTCTTTTCACGCATCGGTGAGATACCTAAAATGCGCAGCTATGCGATACCGCTTATCAAGGAGCTGAAAAGCAAAGGGCATAACGTTTATTATCTGTCCAACTATTTCACTCATCTTATGAAAGCCGCACCGCAGGCGCTTGAATTCACAAAATATATGGACGGCGGCGTATTCTCGTGCAACGAGCATATAACAAAGCCTGATGAAAGGATATATAAGATACTCTGCCAGCGCTATTGCCTTGAACCGCAGGAGTGTGTATTCATTGATGACACCCTCAAAAACGTGACCGCAGCGCAGGCTCTGGGAATAAGAGGTATCCACTTCACAGGTCAGTCGCCCGAGCAGCTGCTTGAGCAGATATTGCAGGAATGATAAATACAAAAAGACTTTCAGACGTTATCTGTCCGAAAGTCTTTTTTAGTTATTTCAGCAGCTTGCGTATCTGCTCATCGCTTGCCTGCGGCAGCAGCTTTTTAAGGTGAGCAAACACCCTCTCGTAAGATTCCCTCGGTTCACGCTCGTAAACACGTTTTGTGAAATCTTCCCCAAGGAAAAGCTCCGGCGTTGAGTACTCCGCTACTCCCCAGCCATAAGGCTCGCCGTTTTTATCCTTCATGTAAACAAAATCGCTTATCACCACATAGCAGCTCTCCTGCAGCCGTGTTACCGCACTGTCAAAGCCCTTGTTGCCGCCCTTTTTATAGTTGCCCAGCTTTTTCAGCTGCTTTGATATAACAGGCTCGTTCTCAGCGATAAGGTCATAAAGCTGCTTGTCGCTGTACCGTGCCAGCCCGTCGTCATAGCGTGCATCAAAATCGTAACCGTCACGGCGGTAGTTTGCAAGGTCGGCAAACCACTCACTGCTCACAAAGACCGCCTTGTGCCCGAAAAACTTACCGTAAGCACAGCCCGTCTGCTTTATCACAGGGCCTTTCCACTCCCATGCGCCCTCCTCAGCCGAGAACCAGTACCTTGGCAGTATCATCTCCTCCAGCGAGAAGCCCCGTATCTCATTTGCAAAATACGGCAGGAACCCGAACGCCTCAACAGCTTTTTCAAGGTCCGCCCGTGACTTTATCCTGTGTCCCTCTATCTGCATCTTTTACCGTCCCTTTGTCAGCTAAACTATCGTTATCACCTTATCAAGAACATAGTGGAACGTCGGCGCAGATGACTTTTCATTCTCGATATATTCGCTGCTCAGATCGCAGGTGTCACTGCTGTCGTTTATATCCTTTCCCGTGTAATCGCCCTTGAAAACGTGTACCCTGCCTTTTTCAAAGTCGCTGCGTATTTCCTCTGCGAGCTTTGCGCTGCCCTTTGCCGCCGAGGCGTTGTTCACATCAAACAGCTTTACCCAGCCTTCCTTGAATCCGCCCGAGGCATCATTACCGTTTACCGTGCCCTTCACATTATTCTCTATCTTCTTGTTTTCAATAACAGCCTCTACCGCATCCAGCATATACCTGCTCCAGTCTATGCGGCAGCCGGTAAGCGTCGTTCTTGGTGCAACGGTGCTCATATCCTGGTTGTACCCGACATGGAAAACAGGGTGATCCGCATTTGAATTTTCACAGGCTATCGCCGAGCCTATCGAGTTTGAATGGTGCGAGATTATAACGCACCCCTCGCTGATCAGCTGGTCTGCGGCATTCTTTTCAAGTGCATAATTGTTCCAGGTGTTTATATACTTCACCTTCATCACTGCGCTCTCACACTGCGAGCGCACTCCCATAAGGAACGCCGTGTAGCCCGAGACAACCTCCGCAACGGGATATGCTGCAACAAATCCCACAACAGCCTGCTCCTCGCTTATCTTATCCTGCTCGATAAGCTCCTTGAGCTTTGCGCCCGCAACAGCTCCGCTTGCATATCTCGCCTGATATATCTCGCCCATAAACGTGTGGTAATTATCCAGCTTGTCATCGTTCGCATTGTCACAGGTAGCCGCACAGAACTGGATATCCGGGTGCTCCTTTGCAGCTTTTTTGGCACTTTCGCCGTAGCCGTAGGAATTGGTGAAGATTATTTCACAGCCCTGCCCTGCAAGCTGCTCGATAGTTTCGTCCGCCTCGTCATCGGGAACATTGTACTTTTCCACCAGCTCTATGTCGTCCTTGTATTCGTTGCGCAGGCTGCTGACTGCCCTGATGAAATTTGCCGTGTAAGGCGTGCTGGCATCGCCGTCAAAAACGAAGCCTGCTTTTACCTTTTCAGAGCTTTTTCGCTGGCTTTTTGAAAGCGTCAGAACACCCGCCGCAACAGAAACAGCCAGCACTCCCGCAGCGGCAGAAGCGATGATATTTTTTACCCTTCTGTTCAAGCCTGCTCCTCCCCTTTCTGATGCTCGCCCTTGTACAGCGCATCAATATCTATCTTCTTGTCGTCTATCAGCTTCAGGAAAATATCCAGCAGCTCGGGATCGAACTGAGTGCCCCTGCCCTTGTGAAGCTCGCCCATTACATAGTCAAAATCCTGCCTCTTGCGGTAAACTCTGTTCGCCGTCATCGCATCAAAGGCATCAGCAATTGCGATTATCCTTCCGTAAAGCGGTATCTCCTCGCCTTTAAGCCCATCGGGGTAGCCTTTGCCGTCATATCTCTCGTGGTGGTATCTTGCACCCTCAACAACGTGGTCTATAAGCGTGAAGTCCTTGAGTATCTCCGCACCCCTTGTAACGTGGGTCTTCATTACCGCATATTCCTCGTCCGTCAGCCTTGCAGGCTTGTTAAGAACAGAATCGGGTATACCTATCTTGCCTATATCGTGAAGCAGTGCAGCATTTCTCAGGTTCTCCTGCTCGTCCTCGGTAAAGCCGTATTCACGGGCTATCATCGCCGAGTATTCGGACACTCTCTGAGAATGCTTACTTGTACGCAGATCCTTTGCATCGACCGTTTTAGCTATCGCAAGGATCGTTTCGTTGCCCATCTGCACCTGCTGCAAGGCCATTGAGAGCTTTGTCTGCTGGAGCTCGAGAGTTCTTTGCAGCTGCTGCCTTGTTATGAACCAGGTCAGCCAGCCGATGAATACCGCAGCAACGCCGATAACGTAGTACTTGAACCACGAGTTATCGTAAATAGCCTTTTCCTTGTGCAGCTTATACGAGCTTTCTTCTATCAGCGCACCCTTTTCGTCCCTTACAGCAAGGTGGAATGTGTAATCGCCGGGTTCAAGGTTTGTATACTGCACCGACATCAGCTCGCTGCTGCGCACGTTAGTCCAGTCACTTTCAAACCCTTCAAGATAATACGATACCGTAGGATCGTCGTGAGAGTAGTTTATTATCTCGGGGAAGAACTCGATCTTGTGTACACTGCGCTCAATGCTCAGGTCGGTCTCACGGTCCATTCGGTGCGGGTTTTCGTCCAGCTTCACCTCAGGCACCATTATCCTGAACGAGCGCTGCGACAGCAGGTAATTATCAAGGTTCATCATAAAAACTCCACGGTCGGAGGAAAGATAAACGTTCCTGTCCTTGTCCGATGAGTTCCAGGAATTTGCCGTCAGTGAACCAACAAGGCCCGATTTTGAATCAAGTATCGTATAATCAGTCAGTTTGCCTTCAATAAGGTCGTGCTTATCCAGCACATATATGCCTGCGCTTCCCGTTACGAGCATTTTACCGTCGTTATCCAGCATAACATCATAGTTGTTTGTATACGGGAAAGAGCTGAGCGCACTTATCTTTTCCTGTGCAAGACGGCACAGACTGTTTGAGGTAACAATGTAAATGCTCTCATCGTCCTTGTCGTAAACAAGCCTGAGTATAACGTCAGATGTAAGCCCCGTATTTTCACGGGAGAGCTTTTTCTCCAGTTTTTTATCTTTTATAACAGCAATACCGTTTCCGTCCGTCCCTGCATAAAGCGTCCCGTCGGGAGTCTGCTCAAAGCAAAGCACCTGCGCACGACCGAACTCGTCATCGTAAGGGATCGTCGCCGTTATCTTATCGTCCTTTATAAAGAACACTCCGCCGGAGCTGCTCACCGCAATGCTTCCGTCCGAAAGCTCCAGCGTTGTTCTCACCCACTCACCTATCTCAGGGAACTTTTCGGTAAACGATGTGATCCTGCCGTAGCGGTCGTATCTTACAAGACCTTTTCCGAACGTGCTTATCCAAAGATTTCCCTTTGAGTCGGTCATTACACGCCTTACCCTTACCGAATCAAACATCTGCGTAAGGCTGGTCTCACACGGTTTGCGGTTTGCGATCTCGATAGCTGTCAGTCCGTCGTCCTTACCTGCATACAGTATGCCGCCCGTAACGGCAGTTGTGTTTACAACGCTCGGCTGAACGCCCGCATCTGCAAAAATATCGGTGAATGATGACCTTGAAAGCCTCAGCAGACCGAGCCTGAGCGATGTGAACCACAGGTTGCCCTGATAATCCACCAGCATATTCTCGATAGAGTGGTTGAATTCACCCGATTCCTGCTTTATGAACAGTCCCCTGCTGTTAACATAACCGATGCCGTTATCGGCACAGATCCAGGTTTGCCCGTCTATCTCGGGGCATACGCTGTTTATTCTTGAAATGCCCATGCAGTTGACGGTTTCGAGCTTTTTCAGGCTGTCTGCCAAAAGCTCATAGCGCAGCACCTTTCCGTCCGAAGATCCGGCGTACAAAGTACCGTCCGAGGCAAAGTTGCAGCAGGTCAGCTCAAACCCCGTTTCCTTGTGTCCATACTTGTGCACGACCTTGCTGTCTCTTATTATAAACAAAGTGCCGTCGTTGCTGACAGCAGCGGTGTTGCCGTTTTTGTCCGCACTTATGCTGTTTACATAACCAACGTCCGCTACCTCGCCCTTAACGCTTATGCCAACCTTCAGCTCCAGCGAAACTACTCCCCCTGCAGTGCCTATGTAGTATTCGCCGCTCGAGCTTTGAACTATCGACCTTATCGAGTCCGAAGGCAGCCCTTCCTTTGAGGTTATAACGTTAGCGACCTTTTCATCTATAACTATAACTATACCGTGGTCGTTCGTGCCTACCCACAGCCTGCCCTCGCTGTCAACATAAAGATAGTTTACATTCCTTATCTGGTCAAAGCTGTCCATGTGCACAAACTCATGTCCGCTGTACCGGTAAAGACCTGCATAAGTCCCTATCCACATCACACCGTCATTTGTCTGCGCAACTGCGTTCGCATGACCGCAGGCAAGTCCGTTCGTGCCGTTGTATACCGTTCGGATGTACGAATTGCTGCTCTGTTGAACTGCGTTTACATCAATGCTGAACAGCGGCGCTGCTGCGGTAAAAACAAGTGCAAATGCTGCCGCTGCCGAAACCGCCGCCTTTGCAGCCTTGCCCGAACCCTTTTTGCGCAGCTTGCGCACTATCTTCACCGTCAGATACAGCAGCAGTGCAGCAAGCAGCTTATCCGGGAATTCAAGGTAAAACTCACCTATAAACGCCGCAGCTACCTTGTTCCAGCCGCTTTCTATAAGCAGATCTCTTACTCCGTCGCCCCAAATATTGGAGGTGGAGCCGGAGTTGAACAGCTGATTTATTATCGCAGATATCACCACCGAACCGACACTTACCGCACCTGCGACCGTCATGGTGTGGAAAAGTGTATCAAAGTACTTTTTGCGTGCCATGTAACCTACGCTCAGTCCGATGAAAAAGCTCACTGCGCTGAATATAGCGACTTTCGGTTCCCACAATCCGAAGATGAAATTGGTCGAAACACCTACTATCGCACCCGAAACAGGTCCCAGCGTATACGCAGCAAAGAAGACCCCGTATGTATCCAGCCAGCCGGGTAGCGAATAATATACCGCAAGCTGCCTGCCAGAACAGTTTACAGCTATGCACGCAAATGCTATCAGCAGTGCCTTTATGAAGTATTTAACAGAAGTGTTCTCTTTCACGATATGCTCCTTTATTCTTTATCTCAGGTCAACCAGATCTTCATTTTGTTTACATTACCTTAATTATATCATAATATATCTTATTTTTCAAGAGCACACAGAAAAAAAGAGCTGCCATAAAACAGCCCGCAAAAAACTATCAGCAGCCCGGCAAAAAGCTGTTGACGAAGCGGCTGAAACGTGTTATCATAAGTGGCATAGACCTGCAAATAAAAGTCAAGC
>DFFV01000095.1:11718-12047 GCA_002371625.1 Ruminococcus sp. UBA3767 | reverse complement strand
AGGTTGAGCGTAAGCGTTGAGTTGTTGCCAACAAGCACGCCGCCTTCGAGCTTCTGATTCTGAGCGTTGAGTGTTGCGGTGTTGTTTCCGCCGTTCCAGCCGTCGTCACAAACGGAGATGAGCACCTTGCTGCTGTCCTCATTTGTGATATTCACGCCATTTAGATTTATGACCGCATTGGTGTTGGTAACGTGGAAAACGTGACCGTTCTTGCTTGTCAGCGAGCCGCCCTTCATAGTAAAGGAAGATGTTCCGCTTGCTGCATCGCCCGACATCGACTGGTATATCATTATCGTGTCAAGGAACTTTGCGTTGCCGTTTTGCTTGGT
>DFFV01000095.1:0-11545 GCA_002371625.1 Ruminococcus sp. UBA3767 | reverse complement strand
GTCGAGTAGATAGCAGGTGAGCCGAGACCGTTTGACGTATACGTTCCGCCGCTGACCGTGACCGTTCCGCCGCCTCTGTCCGTTCTTATCGCCGCAGATGATCTGCCGCTTGTGGTAACTGTGAGGTTTTCAGCTTTGGTTATACCGCCGCCTGTGGTCATTATTCCGCCCGAGCCGTCGCCCGTAGTGGTTATGGTCGTGTTCTTGATAACAAGCGTAGTTCCGTCACCGTCTGAGCCGTTCTTTCCGCCGTTTCCACCGTAGCAGAAAACTCCGTTTGCGCCTGATGCGTCAGAGGTTACCGTTCCGCCCGAGATGGTCGTGGTCGAGCCGCCCTTGACAAGCACAGCTGCATTCTGTCCGTAGAAATTGCAGTTGTCGCCGCCGTCGGAATCACCCGATTTCTTTACAGTCGGGTCGGTTATAGCGACCTCGTCCGAGGTGTTTATCATAAGCGCTATCTTGTCGGAATCGCTGCTCTCGTATGACTTGTTGTCATCACGCTGCGACTTGGTTATCTCGGTCGCCGCATTGTAAACGACCTCGCTTTGCCTTCCACCCGGCTTTCCGTCCGGCTTATCGCCGCCCTTTCCGTCAGGCGGTGCATCAGGTCTGCTGCCGTCGGGCTTATCGGGCGGTGCGTTCTTGTCCTTACCCTGCTCGCTGCTGTCCGAAGCCGAAGAGCTTGAATTGCCTGATGTATCCGCTGTGCTTGACGAATTGCTGCAAGCGACCATGGAGATCGTAAGCACTATCACTGCTATAATAGAAAGTATCTTTTTCATATCGGTGTCCTCCTTTTTGGGTGTTTCCCTTAACTGTAACTTTATTGTACATTGCACTCCTTAATTATACTTTAAATGCAGCAAATAGTAAAGCCCGTGAGCATAGAACTCTCGGGCGGGTTTTAGTCTTGTAAATCAGAATCTATCCCAGTGTATTCGCTGCTTGATATTGATCTGTTTCTGTTTCACAGGTGCAATATCACTCTTGGGCTTGCCTATGCCGATGAAGCAAGGCATAAAATAGTCATTTGGGAAGCCAAGGATATTTCGTGCATATTCAGCCTCATCTCCGAGAGGTATACGAAGATTACAGCCATACCCTTCGGCTGTTGCACAAAGAAATATATTCTCTATGCTGCACCATATAGATGCAAAGCCGTTCAGATGCGAAATATTATCAGGATGGAGCAAATCAGTCTTTTGTTTAAGCAGCGGAACGATGACCGCCGATGCATCAAACAGCATTCTGTATTGCTTCGGAACTGCATTGCGGTAGCACTCCTGCTGTATACTATCGCTTAAATTCCAATCCTTTATCAAAGCCTCCATATCTTCGTCGGATATTCCTTTTGGTATGATGTCAAGCAGCTTTGCCGTGACATTTTTATCTCTTACGATCACATAATGCCAATCTCTCATATGATCGTTGGTAGGTGCTTTAAATGCGGCATATATGATCCTTTCAAGAACTTCCTCGGGGATCGGCTCGTTCTCAAAATCTCTGACAGTTCTTCTGCTGTTTATCGCTTCATACAGTTCCATAATAACCCCCTATGACTTTTCTTTATCTCACTGATCACAGCTCATTTTTCGGTGAAAGTCCCCTTGCGTGTGTTGGGTATACTTTATCACAAATATCGCTGATTGTCAATACATAAAACAAAACCATAAAAATGGATTCAGGCTTAAAAACACAACAAGTCGGCAAGCGGGATAATTATGCACCCCGCAAACAGCGCAGGGATAAGCTTTGCAGGACAGTAAGCGTCAATAAGCGGCAAAATAAGCGGCAAACCCGATTTTTGAGCAAAAAAAGAACTCGCAAACAGCGTGTTTGCGAGCTTTTCATTTATGCGGCAAACGGGACTTGAACCCGTACGTCATATAACACACGCCCCTCAAACGTGCCTGTCTGCCAGTTCCAGCACTGCCGCATATATTCTGCCGATGTAGTCAGCTTAATTATTATATCACTTCTCTGCTCGTTTGTCAAGCCTTTTTTAAAAATTCTTATCAGTTTTTCTTTTCAAACAATTATAAGTGCCCCGAAACAGCGTTACAGGGCACTTTCTCAACGCTAATTTTACAGCCATTGTATAAAAGCTGTCTTATCGTTCCGGTTATATCCCGCTTGCTCGTAAAAATCCAGCGTGCTTTTTTCCTTTGAACCCGTCAAAAGCATCATTTTGTAGCAATTCTCACGCACCGCAATTTCTCTTGCGAAATTCAGGCAGGCAGTTGCGTACCCTTTTTTTCTGTGATCCTTATCGGTTATCACATTCTCGATAAAAGCGTACGGGCGCTGCCCTCTGGTCAGGTTCGGGATAATGACACATACGCAGGATGCGATTATCTCCCCGTTTTCTTCAGCCACGATCAAATGATGGTTTTTGTCGTCCAGTATGCTTTTCCATACACCAAGCACTCTGTCGTCCTTTTCCGGAAACGGATTATCGTGCAGCTGCATATAAAGCCTTAACAGACCGTCAAGATCCTTTTCCGCTATTTCTCTGATCAAATCATCACCCCCTTATCTTTTTTGCAAAACGCCCATTATCAGATTTCCGCAGTAGCTGCATCTGCTGTTTTCGTCCGTAACTCCTGTCAGCGGAGCACCGCAGGACAGGCACCTGTCCTTAACGACCATTTTTGCAAGTGCAACAACGAGCTGCCCGTCGTGCACCTCAAGCGTGCAGTTTTTAAGATAACCGTTTTTGATCGCATATCTTATGCGCTTGAGCTTGCTTTTTCCGCTTGATGCAAAGCCCAGATCAGGCAGGGTATTTGCATTTATGAACGGCTTGGTCGAACGTGAGAAATAATTTGCCCAATTGGCAGCTGAAAACAGCGCCATAGTTTTTTTGAAACGCAGCAGGCCCAGCGGTAAAAGTACAAGTGCAAATGCTCCTCCGTAGATGATACCGTCACGGATATGGTCCTTTATCAGCTTGTATGAAAACAAGTGGTTTGATGGATCAAGAAGCATCTTTTTCTGATACTCCTCATCAAAATAATTGCTGACCTGACTGAGTGCATATATCAGGATAATTACTCCGAGCGAAAGCCCTATTATCGAAAGCACAAAGTACAGACCTTTTCTTAACCCTGTTGTTGAAGATTTGTAGAAATCGGGTCTGCCGTTTCCCGAGCCGAGCTGGTTGGAAACGCTGTAAAAGTGGTCGTTGGAAAGCACCTTTGCGTGCAGATCGCTGCTGTGGCAATAAGGGCAGGTGCCTGTAAAGAAAACTCTTTTCTCAATGTGGGCACCGCAGCTGCGGCATTCGCACAGGCATTTTTTGCTGTACAGCTCGATCATTTCGCCGCCGTTACTTTGTATAAACCTGAAATTCTTCATATAAAGCACACGGTAAATATGCAGCTGTCTGTGCACGGCAGCCTGACTTTTTCCCATTACCTGCGACAAGTCCGCATAGGTCGTAAAGCCGTCAAGGTCGCCCTCCAAAAAGCTCGAATAGAACACCGCATTGCCAACGTGCTTGATAGACATTAGCGCCACTATCAGCAGCACCACTGCCACACAGGTCATTACTATCGCAAACTTCATGTCAACAGCGCCCCACGCATATTCCGGTTTATCGCTGTATATTGAAAACAGCGATATTATGTATGTTGTGCTTGCTGCAAATTCAAATCCGCAGAAAAGCAGCAGCAGAATGTTTTTAATACGCAGTGCAGTTATAAGGCCTTTTTTTAAATACACCGCTATCTCCCCCGTTTTTATCCAAATTTCGCCCCACAGCAATTTGCCGTGAGGCGATGAAACGTGCCTGATGCGATTCGAACGCACGGCCTTCAGAGTCGGAGTCTGACGCTCTATCCAGCTGAGCTACAGGCACATATCACGGAGCACAGCCGGAACTATACTCCGAATAAACCATATTATCTTATCTTTGCTCCGCAAGGCAGCGACTGATCCGGGAAGATCACCTTTGCCGAGCCGTCGGGCGCATCTGCCGCACAGATCATACCCTGTGATTCAACTCCGCAAAGAGTTGCAGGTTTAAGATTGGCAACAATGATGACCTTCTTTCCGACAAGATCCTCGGGAGCATACCACTGAGCTATGCCCGATACGACCTGTCTTCCGCCCATTCCGTCATCAAGCTGCAAACAAAGCAGCTTCTTTGCCTTTTTCACCTTTTCAGCACTCTTTACAAGCGCAACACGCAGATCGACCTTTGCAAAATCGTCTATCGTTATCTCGTCCTGAAGTGCAGGAGCATCAAATTCAGGCTCTTCTGTTTTGCCTGCTGCTTTTTTAGCTTCCTCGATGCGCTGATTTATCTCCTCCAGCAGCTTTGTGCCGTCTATTCTTGCAAACAGCGGAACAGGATCGTTCACCGTGATCCCCACAGGCAGTCTTCCAAAGCTGTCAAGGCTGTCCCAGGTGTCGATATCGCAGTTTATCTGCTGCATTATCTTTTCGCTCGTTTCGGGCAGGAACGGCTTTAGCAGCACGCCCAGGAACCTTATCGTTTCAAGCAGCGCATACATAACAGTAGCAAGTCTGTCCTTCTGCGCCTCGTCCTTGCCCAGGACCCATGGCTCAGTTTCGTCGATATACTTATTCGCTCTCTTTGCAAGCGCCATTATGGTGTCCATTGTGTCAGCCATTCTGAACTCATCAAGCAGCTTTTCGACTTTCTTTGGAGTTTCGATACACTTATTGATAAGCTCGTCATCAAGCGGCTGTCTTGCGCAAGGAGCCATTATCTTTCCGCCGAAATACTTTTTCTGCATTGCAACAGTTCTGTTCACAAGGTTTCCAAGAGTGTTCGCAAGATCAGAATTGTATCTTTCTATCAGCGTTTCATAAGTTACCGAACCGTCAGAGCCGTAAGGCATCTCGGAGAGCAGATAGTATCTTGCGCCGTCAACGCCGAACTCCTTTACAACGTCCTCTGCATAGATAACGTTGCCCCTTGATTTAGACATTTTTTCTGTTCCGAAAAGCATCCACTGGTGACCGAACACCTTCTTAGGCAGCGACTCACCCAGCGCCATAAGAATGATAGGCCAGTAGATAGTATGGAATCTCATTATATCCTTGCCGATAACGTGACAGTCGGCAGGCCAGTATTTTTTATAAAGCTCATCCGAGCCGTCGGGATCGTATCCCAGAGCTGTGATATAGTTTGATAGCGCATCTATCCAGATATAGATAACGTGCTTGTCATCAAACGATACGGGTATGCCCCACTTTACAGTGGTCCTTGAAACGCACAGATCCTGTATTCCCGGCTTGATGAAGTTGTTGTACATTTCCTTCTTTCTCGACTCGGGATAGATGAACTCTGGGTTATCCTCAAGCACATACTTTTCAAGCTGCTTCTGATACTTGGACATTTTAAGGAAATATGCCTCTTCCTTTGCAGGCTTTACCTCACGTCCGCAGTCAGGGCACTTGCCGTCAACGAGCTGACTCTGTGTCCAGAAGCTCTCACACGGTGTACAGTACATACCCTCATACTCAGACTTGTATATATCTCCCTGATCGTAGAGCTTTTTGAATATCTTCTGCACAGTTTTCTCGTGATAGGGATCGGTGGTCCTTATAAACTTATCGTATGATGTATTCATCAGGTCACAGATCTCTCTTATCTCGCCTGCTACCTTATCAACGTGCTCCTTGGGAGTTATTCCTTCAGCCTCAGCAAGCTCCTCTATTTTCTGACCGTGCTCGTCAGTTCCCGTAAGGAAGAAAACATCGTAGCCCTGCATTCGCTTGAACCTCGCAATAGCATCTGTAAAGACTACTTCGTAGGTATTGCCTATGTGCGGCTTCTTTGAAGTATAAGCGATAGCCGTAGTAATGTAATATGGTTTCTTAGGCATTTTTCATTCCTCCTGTTTTAATGTGTTGCCCTGCACACCGCTGTGCAAGGCACTCATAATATTATACACCTTTTTATCACCTTAGTCAAGCCGCAGGCAGCGCCCCTATTGACAGAATGTGCGGCGTGTGATATAATAAGCCCGTTCGTAAAGAAGGAGATGCGGCATCAGCTGCGTCTGCGGTGGGGCGAAGCGTACCTTTTAATAATTAAAAAGGCTTTGCAGACAGTCGGGATACGTTCAGTCTTGTACATTAAGCTACGCTTAATTCAAAGCGTTCTCTCCTTCTTTCAGATATCACAGGTGAGAGGCGGCAGCTGAGGCGATACGACTTTGAAAGTATCGTCCGGTCCAGTTCGCATCTCGCCTTTTTAGGTTAACGGGGAGGTATAAGAGTGTCGCTGACAGATAGTCTTAAAAATGAAGAGGTATGGGAGCAGTTCAGGCAGTACAAGCTCTCCCGTGACAATATGACCAAAAGAGAAAAAGAGTTTCTCCAAAGCTACATCACGAACAAGAAATATCTTCCCTTAGCACAAACGCTTAGCTTTTCGCTCCCGGCAAAAAGGCTTATCAACAAAGGCTCAAGCGGCAAAAAGCGTGTCATTTATACTTTCCCCGAGAATGAGGTATGGGTGCTGAAGCTGATGACGTGGCTGATGTACAAATACGACGGACTGCTTTGCAAAAGCTGTTATTCTTTCAGGCGGCAGCGGACTGCGCACGATGCGATCAGGGAGCTGCGCAGGACAGACGATATCGACAGCGCATGGGTGCTAAAGCTGGACATTCACGATTATTTCAACTCAATGCCCTCGCAGCTGCTTGTGCGTGAGCTTGCTGATTTTATTACAGATGATGAAAAGCTGCTCAGCTTTCTTACACAGCTTTTCTCGCTCGACAAGGCGATGTGGAAAAACAGCGAGGTATGTGAAAACCGTGGTGCAATGGCAGGCACTCCCCTTTCAGCATTTTGCGCAAACATTTATCTCACCGACCTTGACAGGCGTTTTGAGCTCCTTGGCGTGCCATATTTCCGCTATTCGGACGACATACTCGTGCTTGCGCAGACAAGGCAGCAGGCAATTGAGTATTACGAGCTTATCAAGGAGCACGTTAAGGCAAAGGGGCTGGAGCTGAACGAGGAAAAGTTCTTTCTCAGTGCTCCGGGCGAGCCGTGGGATTTTCTCGGATTTGGATACCGCAGCGGCGAGACCGACCTTTCACAAGCGGCGGTGAGAAAAATGAAAGCAAAGATCAAGCGCAAGGCTGCAATGCTTTACCGCAGAAAATGCAAAAAGGGGCTGAGCAGTGACGAATGCGCCGCAGAGCTGATACGCATATTCAATAAAAAATTCTATGCCACGCAGGAGGGCAGCGAGCTGACATGGTGCCGCTGGTACTTTCCCGTTCTCACCACCGACCGCAGCCTGCGTGAGCTTGACGCTTACCTTGTGCAGAACGTGCGGTTCATCTTCACGGGAAGATACTACAAGGGCAACTACCGCATCACCTACGGGCACATCAAGCAGCTCGGCCTGCGCAGCCTGGTGAATGAATTTCACAAATACAAAACCCAATAAACCAAAAGCTGTCTGAATAAAACCGGGCAGCTTTTTTTGAAAATAATTTTTTCGTGCACAAATATGCACCTGTGGATTGTTTATATAGTAAGAGCGATGAGAGGAGGAAGATAATATGGATAAACAGCGCACTGCTTTGGCGTACGAAAAGCATGCAGATACTGTTGTAAGGGCAGCGTGGCACTTTACAGGCGATATCCATACAGCACAGGATTGTGCCGAGGAGGCATTTCTGCGCTTTCTTTCTCAGGAAAATATCAGTGAAGAAAAGGAGCTTGCCTGGCTGATAAAGGTCGCAGTAAACACTGCAAAGAACATAGCCAAGTCAGCGCACCGCAGAAAGACCCAGCCGCTTGACGACACCTGCGAAAAAGGCGATAGCGATGAACACACCCTTGCAAAGCGTGCAGCGGCAAGAGCAATGCTGTCACTTCCCGAAAAATATCGTCTGCCGCTTATGCTGCATCTTGCGCAGGGCTTTACGATAGCGCAGACAGCAAAGGCTCTGGGCAAGGGCGCAAACACAACAGCATCACTGATAAGGCGTGGTAAAAAGCTCTTACAGAAGGCTTATGAAAAGGAGGAATTATGATGAACAAAAAAACAAGTGCAGAACAGATGTATAAAGAATATATCAGCTCTGTCGGGGCTGACAAAGCTGCAATAGACGATATTCTATCGGGCGAGAAGCAAAGCAGCAGCTATGGCGCACACATTAAGCACCACTCCACAGGTAGAATCGCTGCCGTGACCACTGCCGCAGCTGCTATTGCAATATGTGCAGGGATAGGTTTTTCGTCCTTTGGTCATGATGATACCCAAAGCACACCCTCTGCCGGCGCAGCTACCCCGAAGGTTACAACGGCTCAGCAGCCCGCAGTCGTAACTCCCTCGGCTCAGGGCGACTTCAGGACAGAGGTCACCGATATTATTGGCGGCGCCCACGGTATGTGTGCCACATTGAAACTTACGGGACTTACTGAAAAGGGAAAGACGCTTATCAAAGAGCAGGGAGACAAGCTCTCATCGGATCAGAACTTTTTTGGCACAGGCATAGCAGCTATGTCCTTTTCCACCCCTGTTACAAACGGCGACAGCTGCACCATGCAGGTAAGCTTTGTGCCGCAGAAATTCACGGGATTTGAGAGCAACCTTGGAGTGGATATATTTTTAAGGTTCCCCTCCGATCCAAGCGGTGCGATCACGGATCCGGGAAGAAAGGTATCCTTTAACATTCCGATCACCCCGTGTGAGCTTAATCTCAGATCCGACAAGGGCGAGGACATCTGGCTCACCGATCACTACATTGCATCGGGGCACAATCCCAGCGATCCTCAGAAAAGGTATCTGTATACAATAAAATACAAGGACGGCTCGGTCAAGGAACTCACCGGAAGTGACAGCAACGGCGGCGCAGGTTTTTCGGACTATCTGAGCTATTCGCTGAGTTATTTCAAGGAAAAGCTGAACACCGCAGACATTGAAAGCATCACTTATGACGGCATTGAGTTCAAGCCTGCAAAGCAGGGAAATGAGAAGTTCAAGACAGAGCTTGTCCAGACAAAAGCATCTGACCACGGAATGATCGCAACTGTCAAGCTGACTGCGCTCAACGACGAGGCTAAAAAATATTTGAACAAAGACCTTGGTGTTAGCTATCAGGCATCAAACGATGCATTGATGAACAAATTGATAGGTGGCTACGTTGAAATGGTGTCTGATAACACGCTGATAGCAAATGTGTGCTTTGCAGGTCATAATGAAAACGATAAGGTCGCAAACGGAGATACCGTGACCGCTGTTTTCAGGCTCCCTGACAACAGTCCCGGCGCACCTGACGGGGCAAGCGAAAGCACCGCATCTGCACTGGCAGCAGAGGGAAGACATATAGAAATAACCATAAACAAAAACAAAAAAGAAAGAACCTTGCGTTCCAAAGACGGCAAGACCCTCTTCCTTTCCGATTTCCATTTGACAGCAAATAATATCAGATCAACGATCTCTGCGAAAAACATAACCGTAAAATATGCAGACGGAACTACTCTGACACAAGCCGATATCGGTATGCTGGGAGGCAGTGTCGGCACTCCAAACAACAAAGGAACAAGTGCAACAATATACTTTGAAAAAGATATTGCCGCCGATAAAGTCGTATCCGTGACCTTTAACGGAACACAATACACAGTGCAGTGAACAAATAAAGAACCACCTCGCCTGAGGTGGTTCTTGCTGTTTATATAAGCTCCATTATCTCTGCGTGGATATCCTCGATAGATCTCATCTTTCCGTCCTTAACGCACTCCACCGTTTTCCAGCCGAGCTTTTGCGCACAGTAAGCCGCAGCTTTCTGCGAGCGCTTGAGATACTCGATATCCCCCTCGTGTATATCCTTTTTGCTCTCATCGCCATTATATCTTCCCGTCATCAGCTTCTGGCTCACATCGGTATCGGCTTTGAGATAGATGACCATATCCGGTGCAGGTATGCCCAGCTTTTTGTATTCAAAATCGTCCAGCCATTCAAGGTAACCGTCCCAGCTCTCATCATCCAGCTTTGAGCACTGATGGATACCGTTTGAAGTGGCATATCTGTCTGCGATTATCGTTGCACCGCTGTTGTAAAGCTCACCCCAGTCGGTCTTGTAGCTGGCGTATCTGTCCACCGCATAAAAAGCCGAAGCCGCATAAGCATTTACATCACCCGGCTTGCTGCCGAACTTCCCGTGAAGATACATTTTCACCAGCGCCGAAGAATCGCTCTCGTAGTCGGGAAAGGTTATCTCCCTCACCCTTTCGCCCTGCCCGGCAAGTGTTTTTGCAAGCAGCTTTGCCTGCGTAGCCTTTCCGCTGCCGTCAAGTCCCTCTATAACGATAAGTCTGCCTTTCATCTTGTCCTCCGTTTACAGCAATACTATGCCGTTTTCCTTGCATTTTTCGGTCATCTCATCTGACCAGATAGAAGCCTGTACCTCTCCTATATGTGCCTTTTCAAGCAGCAGCATACACAGCCTTGACTGACCTATGCCTCCGCCGATAGTCAGCGGCAGTGTGCCGTCTGCGATCATTTTGTGGTAATCATATTTCATTCTTCCCTGTGCGCCGCATATCTCCAGCTGCTTTTCAAGTGACTTTTCATCAACTCTTATTCCCATTGAAGATATCTCAAAAGCGTTATCCAGAACCTCGTTCCAGATAAGTATATCACCGTTGAGCGACCAGTCATCATAGTCCGGCGCTCTTCCGTCATGCTTTATGCCGCTTTTGAGCTCGCCGCCTATCTGCATAAGGAACACTGTTCCGTGCTCTTTAACTATCAGTCTTTCACGCTCCTTGGGAGTCTTATCGGGATACATATCCTCAAGCTCCTGCGTTGTGATAAAGAAAACATCCTCACTTATCTTTCCCGTCAGCACGGGGTATCTCAGGCTGACCTTGCGCTTGGTATAGATGACCGCCTTAACGATAGACCTTACCGTTTCCTTTAAGAACTCAACGTTCCTCTGCTCCCTTGTGATGACCTTTTCCCAGTCCCACTGGTCAACGAAAACCGAGTGGATATTGTCGGTATCATCATCACGCCTTATAGCGTTCATATCGGTATATATACCCTCGCCTGCGTTGTATCCGTAACGGTAAAGCGCCATTCTCTTCCACTTAGCAAGCGACTGTACTATTTCAGCCTCGCCGTCATCTATCTCCTTGATAGTGAATTCTACCTTGCGCTCAACGCCGTTAAGGTCATCGTTTATACCGCTGCCCTTGCGCACGATAAGCGGTGCAGTCACTCTGTCCAGCGTCAGTGCAAAAGCCAGTGCCTGCTGAAAAACGTCCTTGATATATTTTATAGCGTGCTGAGTTTCCCTCAGTGTCAGCTTTGACTTGTAACCCTTTGGTATATATAGTTCTCTCGACATATTATTCACTCCTTATAGTTCGTTTAAATCGTCAAATATACGATGATAATGCGTCAAAGTGTGCATATTAAAAAGGTTTGGGGTCAAGCCCTTTCCTCAAAAGGGCTTGCGGGTCAAGGGCAGAGCCCTTGGCGCTGTCCGCAGACAGCGAAATCTTTTACCGTCAGGCGCACGGAAAAGGGTGAATT
>DFFV01000096.1 GCA_002371625.1 Ruminococcus sp. UBA3767 | reverse complement strand
CGAAAAACCTGTCTTGTCTTTGGCACGTCTATAAAGTTTGATAAGACCTTTAAATTCCGATTTATGTTAGTTACCATTATAGCACGTCATCTATGCACTATCAATAGAAACGCCATAGTACTTCTGACTGTAAATCAGAAATACTATGGCTTAAAACTTCTATATGAGTTTCTTTCTTATCCCCGGTCCGCTTTTTGTTTGCCGCTTACCCGGACAGAAAAAAAGCCGCACTCTCGTTTTGAGAATGCGGCAATTGTTTTATTTATGCACGGAGTGTATCAGTACATTCCGCCCATTCCGCCTGCGCCTGCTGCGGCAGCTGCAAGTGCTGCATCAGCCTGCGGATCCTTCTTGTCAGCAACAAGGCTCTCTGTTGTGAGCACCATTGATGCTACCGAAGCTGCGTTCTGAAGTGCAGAACGTGTTACCTTTGTAGGATCAACGATACCCTCGGGGATCATATCAACATATTCCTCGGTGTATGCGTTGAAGCCGTAGCCTATCTTTCTTGAACGAACGATGTTGTCGATGATAACGCTGCCCTCAAGACCTGCATTTACTGCGATCTGTCTTACAGGCTCCTCAAGTGCCTTGAGAACTATCTGCGCACCTGTCTTTTCGTCGCCGTCCAGCTCGTCAACGAGCTTTTTAACGCTTGGCATAGCGTTGATAAGAGCTGTTCCGCCGCCTGCTACGATACCCTCCTCAACAGCTGCCTTTGTAGCTGCAAGAGCGTCCTCGATACGCATTTTCTTTTCCTTCATCTCTATCTCGGTAGCAGCGCCGACCTTGATGACTGCAACACCGCCCGAGAGCTTTGCAAGTCTTTCCTGGAGCTTTTCCTTGTCAAAATCAGATGTTGTGGTTCCGATCTGGTTCTTTATCTGGTTTACTCTGTCCTTGATAGCGTCCTTGTTGCCTGCACCGTCAACGATGATAGTGTTCTCCTTCTGAACAACTACCTGTCTTGCTCTGCCGAGCTGCTCGATAGTAGTTTCCGAAAGCTCAAGTCCCAGGTCTGCGGAGATCACCTCACCGCCTGTGAGAACAGCGATATCCTGAAGCATTTCCTTTCTTCTGTCGCCAAAGCCCGGAGCCTTTACTGCAACGCAGGTGAATGTTCCACGCAGCTTGTTTACGATAAGTGTTGAAAGTGCTTCGCCCTCAACGTCCTCAGCGATTATCAGCAGCTTGGAGCCGCCCTTTACGATCTGCTCCAGCAGCGGAAGTATCTCCTGAATGTTAGCTATCTTCTTGTCTGTGATAAGTATATAAGGATCGTCAAGAACAGCCTCCATCTTGTCTGTGTCTGTTACCATATAAGGTGAAAGGTATCCTCTGTCAAACTGCATACCCTCAACTACCTCGCTGTAAGTCTCGGCAGTCTTTGACTCCTCGATAGTGATAACGCCGTCAGAAGAGACCTTCTCCATTGCCTCTGCAATGAGCTTTCCTACTGTTTCATCAGCAGAAGAGACCGTGCCGACTCTTGCGATGTCCTCACTGCCCTCGACCTTCTTTGAGTTAGCGATGATGCTCTCAACAGCAGCGTCAACAGCCTTTGACATACCCTTTCTCAGTACCATCGGGTTAGCGCCTGCTGCAATGTTCTTCATTCCCTCTCTTACAAGAGCCTGTGCAAGCAGTGTAGCAGTTGTTGTACCGTCACCTGCTGCGTCGTTTGTCTTTGTGGCAACTTCCTTTACCAGCTGTGCGCCCATGTTCTCGAATGGATCGTCAAGCTCTATCTCCTTAGCGATAGTTACACCGTCGTTAGTGATGAGCGGAGCACCGAACTTTTTGTCCAGTACAACGTTTCTTCCCTTAGGTCCGAGTGTTATCTTAACTGTGTCGGCAAGCTGGTCGATACCGCTCTGCAGTGCCTTTCTTGCCTGCTCACCGTAAATGATCTGTTTAGCCATTGTGAATCCCTCCAAATAATTATTCTACTACTGCAAGTATATCTTCCATCTTTACGATGGTGTATTCCTGTCCGTCCAGCTTAACATCTGTTCCGCTGTACTTGCTTATGAGCACCTTGTCACCGACCTTGACGGTCATTGTAACGTCCTTTTTGCCTTCGCCGACTGCAACTACCTCAGCTACCTGCGGCTTTTCCTTTGCCGAGCCTGCAAGAATGATACCGCTCTTGGTGGTCTCCTCAGCCTCGACCATTTTGATAACTACTCTGTCCTGTAAAGGTTTGATAGTCATGTTAGTTCCTCCTTATATAATAGTATTTGAAAACTCATTTTAGCACTCTTACTCTTTGAGTGCTAAAACTATTGTAGCACATTTTTTTTAAATTTCAAGTCATTTAAGGGCAATTTCAAAAAATTTGGCATTTTGCACAAATCGCTCGCCGCACAGCAACAGAATTTAATGCTTTATCACGCCACAGCGCTCTAAAACCGTCTTGATACGCCGCTTTCACTGCTGCGGGAGCGCAGGCGGAGCTTTGCGCTTATACTTTGTAAGCCGCCGGCAAACACGAAACAGCCCGAAAATACGGGTAAAACAAGAAAATTAAAATTCTGTTCATATCGTGTTCATACAATGCATTTGTAAATTTGTTATAATAACACTATCAATTGAAATTATTATTTGTATTTGTTCAAATTTAGGGGGAGCTCCGCCGAAATATATCTTCACATTTCAAGGCGGCAATAAACAGAAAGGATGATGAACGATGTCACTGGGAAGAGTACTTGTAGTTGACGATGACAAGAACATTTGCGAGCTTTTAAGGCTATATCTTGAAAAGGAAGGTTACGGCGTTATCCTTGCGCATGACGGCGAAGAGGCAGTCGTAAAATTCAACGCACTCAAGCCCGATATCATTCTGCTTGACATTATGCTCCCGGGTCTTGACGGCTGGCAGGTATGCCGTGAGATAAGAAAGAAATCCAATGTGCCTATCATAATGATAACAGCTAAGGTAGAGACCTTTGACAAGGTGCTCGGACTTGAGCTGGGCGCAGATGACTATATCGTTAAGCCGTTTGATACCAAGGAGGTCATCGCTCGTATCAAGGCGGTTTACAGACGTGTCGGTCAGTCCTCTGCCGAGGCTGAGATAAAGGAAGTAAAGTATGACAAGCTGTCGGTAAATATGACAAGATATGAGCTGAGAGTAAATGGTCAGGTGCTTGATACTCCGCCAAAGGAGCTTGAGCTGCTTTTCCACCTTGCTTCCAACCCGAACAGAGTTTATACCCGTGACCAGCTTCTTGATGAGGTATGGGGCTTTGAGTATTACGGCGATTCGAGAACCATCGACGTACACGTTAAAAGACTGCGTGAAAAGCTCGAAGGCGTATCTGACCAGTGGGCACTCAAGACCGTCTGGGGCGTAGGATATAAATTTGAGGTAGCAGAAAACCACGATTGATAACAGCTAAGACTTAAAGATATGAATAAGAGAAAAAGTATTGTATTCAGATACTTTGCACTATGCACAGCAGTAATACTCATAAGCTTTATATGCTTAGGAGCAGTATTACTGCTTGTTTCTTCAAGGTATTTCATAGATGAAAAAAAGAGCCTGATGACCAAAAACACCGAGGCTCTTGTCGCATTTTCAAAGGATGCGATAGACAGCGACCCTTCCGGCTGGAAAGAAGCTGTGACCACAAAAATGCGTGAGTATTCTCTCAGCAGCAACGCCGATTTTATAATGTGCAACAAATCGGGCTTTATCATCTATAACACTGCCGCAGGCGAAAACAGTGCATCAGCGATAAATGAAAGCTCACTTTCGGATTTTTCCGAGGATTGCACTTATGTTTACGGCGACTGCGCAGGCTCTTTCCCGCAGCAGCTGCACCTCACGGGCATGAGCTTCAAAAGCAGCGGGCCGCTTTATTACATGATCGCCTATTCCTCTAAAACACAGCAGGAAGATTATATGTGGAACATTACCGAGATATTCATAGTTTCCATGATAGGCGTGCTTGCCGTGGCAATGTTCCTGGTGTATATCCTTACGCTGAAGTTCACCGATCCTATCAAGGAGATCGCAGCGGTCTCAAAGAAGATAGGAAGCGGCGATTTCTCGGTCACCGTACCCGATTACGATGTTGAGGAATATGAGCAGCTGAGCAACGCTTTCAACGATATGGCTGCCAGCCTGAAAAACTACGATACCATGAGAAACAGCTTCCTTGCCAACGTTTCACACGAGCTGAGAACACCTATGACCTCGATGAGCGGCTTTGTTGACGGTCTGCTCGACGGCACGATACCAAAATCCGAGGAAAGACGTTATCTTAAAATAATCTCCTCCGAGGTACACCGCCTTGCAAGGCTCGTGCGCTCGATGCTCAACCTTGCAAAGATAGAGGCAGGCGAGCTTAAACCCAATCTTTCAACATTCTCCGTGCTCGAACCGATAGTTGATACGCTTGTGACATTTGAACCGAGGATAGATTCAAAGCATATAGATATCCAGGGACTTGATGTTGACAGAGTTAATCTTTACGCCGACAACGACCTTGTTCACCAGGTAATGTACAACCTTATCGAAAATGCGATAAAATTCGTTGATGAGGGCGGTTATATCCGCTTTAAGTTCACTCCTTCGGGAGATATGACGGTAATCTCGATAAAAAACAGCGGCGAGGGTCTTTCTGAGGACGAGCTTCCGCTGGTGTTCGACAGATTCTATAAGACCGATAAATCAAGAGGACTTGATAAAACAGGTGTCGGTCTGGGACTTAACATCGTGCGCTCGATAATCAAGCTGCACGGCGGAAAGATAATGGTGCGCAGCGTCAAGGGCGAGTACACCGAGTTTATCTTCACCCTGCCGAACAAGCCGACAGACGAATAAGGTATTTGCTGGGGAAAACCCTTTTGAAAAAGGGTTCTTCCCCAGACCCTTTTCCTAAAACTTTTAATGAATTTCAGCCATATGGGCACAAGACCCATATGGCTGAAATTGACTGAAAGGCTCAGAAAGAGTATAGGAAACAGCTCTTCCCAAAAGAGTATCCACAACAGACACATCATTCTGCGGTATATTTCCTCGGCAAACAGCCACAATAATAAAAAAGAGGAGCTCAAACAAATGTCAGAACACGTTTTTGAACGCATATACGAGGTCGTGAAAAGAATACCCAAGGGCAAGGTAGCGACCTACGGACAGGTAGCCGCAATGGCGGGAAATCCACGCTGGGCAAGAGTGGTCGGCTACGCTCTGCACGTTAACCCCGATCCCGGGCATATCCCCTGCTTTCGTGTCGTCAACCGGTTCGGTGAGGTCTCAAAAGCATTTGCCTTTGGCGGCGAAAATATGCAGATCGCACTTTTGCAAGCCGAAGGCGTTGAGGTCACAGGCGGCAAAGTCGATCTTTCAAAATACGGCTGGAAATAAGAAAAGAGGTAAGATCATTTGGTCTTACCTCTTGTTGTTTTCGGTCACGCTCCCATAAATGCCTTTATCTGCGCTATCATCTGCGACATCTCGTCGTCCGTTCCGATAGTTATGCGCAAGTAATTATCTATCCTTGGCTTGTTGAAATACCTGATATAGATGCCCTTGTCACGCAGGTACTCAAAAATATCCTTTGCCCCGAATTTCGGGTGTGCAGCAAACAAAAAGTTCGTGCTGCTGTCAAGCACCTCAAAGCCAAGCCCTTTAAGCGCCTCGGCAGTGCTTTGCCTTGTGTTGATTATCTTTTTCAGCGTATCTTGGAAATACTCCTCATCCTGCACGCTTGCAACGCCCGTTTCGATAGACAGCCTGTTTACCGGGTAGGAGTTGTAGGAATCCTTAACGGCAAGCATATATTTTATCAGCTCGGCATTACCGTAAGCCTCACCTATGCGCATTCCTGCCATTGAGCGTGATTTTGAAAAGGTGTGCGTTATCAGCAGATTGTCGTATTCATTTATCATATCAAGGCAGTCTATGCCCTTATCCGCAAAATCAACGTAGGTCTGGTCAACGATAACTATGCAGTCCCTGTTGTGCTCAAGCACATCCCTCACGAACTCCCTGCTTTCCGCAAGCGAAGTCGGAGCGTTGGGGTTTGCAAAAACAACACCGCCGTTGCCCTCGCCGTAAAGGCTTTTTGCGTCTATGTGGAAATCCTCTCCCACGGGAACTGTCCTGCTCGGTATCTTCAGCAATTCGCACCACACGGGATAGAACGAATAGGTGATGTCAGGGTAAACTATCGGCTTATCGCTGTTGAAAAACGCCCTGAATGCCGTTGCAAGAACATCGTCCGAGCCGTTTGAAACAAACACGTTCTCCACGCTCAGCCCTGCCCTTTTCGCAAGCGCTTCCCTCAGCGGACCTGCATCGGCGCTCGGGTAGCGGCGCATATCCTCGGGCTTGTAGCTGTCAAGTATCTCCCTCACCCTCGGTGACGGCGGATAGGCGTTCTCGTTGGCGTTGAGCTTGATTATATCATCGCTCTTTGGCTGCTCCCCCGCAACGTATGGCGTTATGTTTATTAAGTTTTTTCTCCAAAGCTGTCCGCTCATTTTATTACCTCATTTGCTTTGCTTATTTTTCCACGTCTGTGTCGATTATCATCTTTTTGCAGCCGGGGCAGAAATGCGCCTGTATCGTGAACACCGAAAGTCCGCACTTTGCGGCAGTAACAGCGCACGAGCCGCCCATTTTGTCAAAAAGCGACGCTTTCCTGTCGCCCTCTTTCCACGAAACGCCCTGCCTTGCATCGCCCGACAGGATACCCTCTTTCATTTCCTTTTTGCAGTATGGACACTGCATTGTTATCTCCCCCTACATCGTATCAACGTGCATTTCGGATTCATACCGATACTCTATCTTTCTGCTGCCGTCTGCGTGTATAGTCACGGTGATGTCGTTTGCATAGACACCGGCGGCATCGTACGAAAATTGCGTATCTCCGTTTCGGAACACGCCAAGCCAGAAAAGCTCCATATCGTCCGTTATCATCTGCTTGTTATATCCGCTTACTATCATATCGGGCATACTCAGAAAGTGGTCGGCAATGCGCTCGGTCATCTCGGCTTCAACACGATCCCTGTCCGCAAAAAGTGCTTCGAGCCTTGCATAGCAAAGCCCTGCCTGCGTGCTTTCGGGGGAGTCCGTGTCGATATACGCCGATGTTATATCGTCCTCAACGCTGCCTGCGTACCATTGGATATAGCCCTCGTATCCGAACTCGTTCGCACCGGGATTGTTGATATAGGTAAAAGTGCCCAGCGGCGAGTCAAGCATTAGCTTTTCCGGCTGCGCCTTTTCGGGTTTTTCCTCTTTTTTCTTCCTGCTGAACAGTCCCATTGCAGTTTCCCCCTCTATTTATTTTATCGTACTAAAGTACTAACACGCTATCACGCTAAACAGTATAGCACATTCGCACCCTGTTGTCAAGCCGTAGGTCTTTTGCCGCTTTGAATAAACTCTATCAGCTTTTCTATGTCGTCAAACTCGTCGTAATCGCCTATGATGCCTTCACGGTGATAGACGATACCTGATTTTTCGTTTCTCTCAAGGCAGTCAAGCAGAGCCTCTTTGCCGTATCTGCGTGCAAACTCGGTAAAGCCCGCCGCCTTTATCTTGTCCTTGAAAAGCCCCTTTTTGCAGTCTTTTTCGCCGCACTCATAACAAGACGTTATATCCTTGGCGATGCAGCACTTTCTGTTTTCGCACCATTGTGCGTCCTTGCACCAGTCAAGCTCCATAAAACCGTCTTCACCGCAGCCCTTGCATTTTACGTTCTCGCTGCACAGGCAGCACGCAAGACCGCATCTCGCTATCCCAAGTTCTCTTTTCATTTTTCTCCCCCTTATCCTTCACTAAATCAGAGTTTGTGGGTCTGAACGACCTATAAGGGCTTGCCAAAGACAAGACAGGTTTTTCGCCCAGCCTTTTCTCGTAAAAAAGGCTGGCGGGTCAAGGGCAGAGCCCTTGGCGCTGTCCGCAGACAGCGAAATCTTTTACCGTCAGGCGCACGGAAAAGGACGTGAACAACCGAACAGCAAGCTGTTCGCTCGAAAACAGTCCGGTGGACTGCTTTGGAATGAGGTTTACCACGGCTGTGCCGTGCTAAGCCCTGAAAGAGAGGGCTTTCCC
>DFFV01000100.1 GCA_002371625.1 Ruminococcus sp. UBA3767 | reverse complement strand
CCCGAAACGGTTATCAGCATCTTGAAGCTGTTAAGCTCCTCCTTTGTGGCAAATCCGAACAGCTCAACGTCATTTTCTCTCACCGCAAGGTGCGTGAAAAGCATCACCTCATCCTGCCCCGTGACCTTTTGTATGGTATTGAACGAAGTGCGGCAGGCATAGCCGACTCCGCCGCATTCCACCACGACCAGCTCAGGCTCGGTCGCAATGACCTTTCCTCTCACCGAGTATATCATAATCCTTCTCCTTGTGTTTTACCCTATCTTAAAAAGCGGATCATAGTCCTCAAAATCATCATCTATGGCTTTTATTTCAAGCGGCGGCTGTGAAAAAACGCCCTTTTTGAACATCTCATATATCTTTTCGGGATCCGTTTCAAGTCCGCAGTCGCAGCAAAACTCTGCTATGCGCTTTTTGTAATCCTCACTTGGCGAAATCTTATCCTCCAGGATCTCCATGAAGTTTTCAAAGCTGTCAAAGCAGCCGTCCTCGCTTGCATCTGCCCAGTCGCTCAGATAGCCGCAGCATATCAGTATACTGAAAAGCTACCTTGCGCTCATCGCAGCAAATCCTGCGCTGCCCTCCGAGTCGATATAGCCTGCCCTGCCGTCATCGGTCAGCACATAAACTCCTCCGCTGCCGTCGCAGCCAAACGGCGTGAGCTTAAACTCGCATTTTCCGCCGTCAAGCAGATAATAGAGGTCATCTTCAAGCTGCTTGTCATCCTCAAGGTCAAAATCGCACTCCGCCGAAAGGTAGTGCTGCATATAGCTGTCCGCCTTTATCCTGTCAATAAACTGCTGTACATTTTCCATAGTAAGCGCCTCACTTTACCCGTATTTTTCAAGTTGTTTTCTTGTAGTTATCGAAAGCCCGTGGGTTATCGCCAGCGCCACAGCGTCGGCAGTGTCGTCGGGCTTGGGAACTTCCTTCAAGTGCAGCATAGTCCTTACCATTTCCTGCACCTGTTTCTTCTCCGCCCGTCCGTAACCGACTATCGAGCTTTTCACCTGAAGCGGCGTGTATTCGTAAATAGGCAGCCCCTGCATTATCGCCGGCAGAATGGTCACTCCCCTTGCCTGCGCCACATCGATAGCGGTTTTCTGGTTGGTGTTGAAAAACAGCTTTTCTATTGATATCTCATCGGGCTTGTATGTGCTGATAAGCTCGCACATATCAAGATATATCGCCTTTATCCTTGCCTCAAACGGCATATCCGCCTCAGTGGTTATCGCACCCATGTCAACGAGGGAAAACCTGCCTGCGCTGTGATCTATCACGCCGAACCCCACTATCGCATAGCCTGGATCTATGCCTAATATCCTCACCGCAAAACACCTCTCCTCCGCATTCTCAGTGCCGCATTTATCGGCAGCATCTTCCGTCGGGCATAATATATGAACATTATAGCACATTTCTCTCTTAATTGCAAGCAATTATAACCCTTTGCCCCTTATTTTTTACCATTATCGGCACAAATACAAAAAAACAGCTCTGCAGGGACTTGATCCCTTACAGAACTGTTATTTCACCTCAAACCTCCTCAAAGGCGAGAACCAAAGGCGTTGTGCTGTTATGCCCGTAAGTGCGCCGGTTGCTATGCCGCTGATGACAAGATACGGTATCAGCGCCGTTACTGCGCCCGAAAGCAGCACCGCTGCCACGCACAGCTGCCCTGCATTATGCGCCAGCGCACCAAACACCGACACCACCCATATCTGCTTTTTATCAAACCTGTTCACAAGCAGGCTCATCACCGCAAACGCAAGCGCTCCGCCACACAGCGAAAACATAAAGCTGATGAACGTTCCGTAAAACGCTGCCGCAAGAACTATCCTTATCCCAAGCACGCAGCCTGCTGCGATACGCCCCGCAAACAGCATCGCACAAAGCGTTACAACGTTTGCAAGCCCCAGCTTTATCCCTGCGATGTTCGGTGAGGGTATCTGCGCCTCGATCACGAAAATACCCAGTGAAAGCGCAGCCAGAACGCCTATCAGGGCGATTTTTTGTACAGTTAGTGTTTTTTTCATTTTATCACCTACAATACAACATCCGCCTGTGAGCTGTCCTCACCGGTGACTTTTATCAACAGTTTATGCGGCGCACATATTATCACTTCGTCCACAAGTGACGCTTTTGCGTGGTTTACGCACACCTGATTTTTGCAGTCCGCCTGCTCTACCCATATTTTCCCTTCGCCGTAGCATATCGTGTTGGTCCCGTCGGGAGTTTCCACGGTAACGGTGCGGATATCCTCGTTTTCAAGGCTTTCTATCGTTTGGTAAAGCTGCGAGCCGATGTAGATCTCTGCGCCTTTGTGCTTTGAATTTAACTGTCCAAAAAATATCGCACCAACGCATATCAGGACAACAGCGAGAAAAACTATCGCCCATTTTATATTCTTGCTCACACCCTCACCCCCGAAATGACAGAACTATCCCTCACGATTATACCACGTTACAGCGCCTCACGTCAAGGCAAAGAATTACATTAGCGTGTAATATTTTGGACACTTGTGTTACAAAACAAAAACAAACTGTCCGATTATTTGTACCTTTGTAACCGTTTTGTAATAAGTTATAAAAATAATTTTAAAAATATACAGAAAAATGTCGTTTACCTATTGATTTTCAGAAACATGTGTGGTAAAATAAAATCGTTGCAGAATATAAAAATTTCATTTTGTTACCTTTTGCTAAAAATGAAAGATGTGTTTTCACAATCTTTCTTCCCCACACACGTTTATGTGTAAATATCTATGAAAATTTTCCACCATAGAGAGAAAATTTAAATAAAACGTGGAAAATTTTGCGTGCATCTTTTATTTTACACTAAAACGTGGTATAATAACTGACATTAAAGTAGTGTGTAAATGCTTTGACGTCATGTTGAGGAGTTGTATCAGTTTTGGAGAAGTTTGTTATCAGGGGCGGCAAACCCCTTAAAGGCGAAGTTTATATCAGCGGTGCCAAAAACGCTGCTGTTGCGCTTGTTGCTGCTACTATCCTTTGCGACGAGCCTTGTATACTTGAAAACGTGCCTGAGATCAGCGATATAACCAAGTGCCTGAAGATACTTAAAGAAATGGGCGCAAGCGTTGAGCTTCTCGACAGGCATACCATAAAAATAGACACCAAGGGCATTACAGAGCCTGTTGTTCCTTACGAGCTTGCAAGAACGATGAGAGCATCGTGCTATTTCCTGGGAACACTGCTTGGCAGGTTCCACGAGGCTTATGTGCCGATGCCGGGCGGATGCGACCTTGGCGACAGACCGATAGATCAGCATCTCAAAGCATTCAGATGCCTTGGTGCTACGGACGATATCGTAAACGGAAATAACCACGTTCGTGCAGACAGCCTGCAGGGAAATCAGATCTATTTTGACTTTGTAACTGTCGGCGCAACGATGAATGCGATTTTTGCCGCTGTAAAAGCAGGCGGACTTACTATAATCGAGAATGCGGCTAAAGAGCCTCACATAGTTGACCTGGCCAACTTCCTCAACTCGATGGGTGCGGATATAAGAGGCGCAGGTACAGATGTTATCAAGGTCAGAGGCGTAGATCACCTCAAGGGCGTTACTTACGCTACTATCCCCGATCAGATCGAGGCAGGAACTTACATGGTGGCAGCAGCTGCTACGGGCGGCGATGTGCATATATGCAACGTCATCCCCAAGCACCTTGAATCTATTACTGCAAAGCTGCGCAAGTGCGGCGTTCACGTTGAAGAAAGCGATGAGAGCGTTCATGTTTGGGTAGACGGTCCTATTTTGAAGACCTCGCTCAAAACGATGCCTCACCCGGGCTTCCCTACCGATATGCAGCCGCAGTTCTCAACACTGCTTACGCTGGCAGACGGCACAAGCATTGTTACCGATGATATTTTTGACAACAGATTCAGATATGTCGGCGAGCTGAGAAGAATGGGCGCTGATATTTCAGTCGACGGCAAAGTAGCCGTTATACAGGGCGTTGGCAAGCTGCACGGTGCACCTGTTGTTGCAACAGACCTGCGTGCAGGCGCTGCAATGGTGATCGCAGGACTTGCTGCCGACGGTATCACCGAGATCGGAAACATCGTATACATCGAACGTGGATACGAAAAGATAGATGAAAAGTTCAGAGGTCTTGGCGCTGATATCAAGAGAGTTTATCAGCCCGATACCGAAGAAGTCGCAATGAGCGGCTAAAGAAGTATACAACGGCGGCAGTTATTTGCCGCCTTTTTTAGATTTATTATAAATCAGAATTTAGTTTATTACA
>DFFV01000017.1 GCA_002371625.1 Ruminococcus sp. UBA3767 | reverse complement strand
CTCTGACGCAGAAGCTGCCTTTGCTATCTTTTCTTTTCCGCCTTGTTCGAGAGCGCTGTTCAGACTTTCGGCAAAAGCGCCGAATTCTCTTATCAGCTCATCGGTCTTGGAAAGGTCGAATACGGACATTGTTGCTTTATTGCCCTTCCCGTTTGTCTTGCTCTTTTCCATAAACGAATCACAGATCGTTTTTCCAACGTTTTTCAACGGCTCATTGGCAAGTGCCTGAATAAAGGCTTTGTAGTCCCAGCCGCCGCCCGGCTCGCTTTCTTCTGATGCCGCCATAAACTGTGCATAGTCCTTAACTTCGGCAGCTGTTTCAATGGATGCCATAAGGCAGGCATCAAAGCCTATTATCTCATATTTGCTCTGGGGCTTTACACTTTCAAGCGCACCCTTTACCTCATCGATCCGCAGAGAATCTCCCACATGGTTTTCGTCGCTGCAAACGCCGCCCATACAGCCGCCGCCGTGATTCCACAGCACCAAAGATCTGCGGGCTGACTTGTACTTTTGGTTTCCCCATAAAAGGAAATCCGCAAGTGTCTGCTGTTCTCCCATAGACCTATCGTCAAGCGTTTCAAGCAGCTTCAGCTTTCCGCTGCTTATCTCCCACCTTTGCAGCTTGTCCGAGCGTATATCGTGTGAACGCCATTTCTTTGAGCCGCCTGTTTCAATGACGATAGTGAGCTTATCACCTGCATTTACGCTAAGCATTTCATCAATGCTTTTTCCGCCAAGTCCAAGCCTTGTTTCAAGGTCGGATCCGCACATATAGATGAACAATACGTTCTCCACAGCCTTCGCATTATTCACACCCTGAGGGTCGCTTTTCGAGTCTGTCCCGGTGACAGGTGCTGTGCCTGGGGGAGTTACGGGATCTTTTGTTTCTGACTGTTCGTTCTTGTCACAGCCAAAGCAGAGAAGTGCAAACAACACAGCAAGCGCAATTGCTATCATTCGTTTTTTCATCTTCTCACTCCCTTGCACCTTTTTTAGTATTATATCACAATGTGACTGCTTTGTAAACTATTTGTATATGTCAAGCCATAATGCTACAAATCTTGCAATATTTGTAGTTTATACTACGAAATGAAGCAAAACTGTCTATTGCAATTACAGTATGGATTTGATATTATAATTATGTTAGTTAAAACGTTTTTTTAGTTGACAAAGCTATGCTGAAACTGTATTATCAGACAGACAGACAGCAGGCTAACTGCGCCCAATTCAATAATAAGTTTAAAATGTACCCTGAGGGATAGCTGTGCCCTCAGGGTGCTTTTGTTATGATAGCTATGATAATGAATAACGAAAGGAAGTGTGTTCGTGAAAATCAGAAAGAGAATGCTTGCCGGTATTGTTGCACTGACTATGACTGTTACAACACTTGCAGGCTGGACATCACAGGACAGCGCATCGGCTCAGAGCAGCAGTAATGCAGCCGCTGATACCGCTGCTGTGAACTACGACCTTTCCGCTTCTGATATAACTATGACAGCTGATCTCAGCTATGTTGTATCAGACTCGGAGGTAAACACCGTCACCCTCACCCTTGAGGGCGGCACATTCAAGGAAGGTATCGGTACAGATGATATCCGCCTTGACAATGCACTGAAAGGACTTCAGGGCACATTAAGAGATGCCAAGAAGGCTTATGCTCTGACCTACTGGGTAAAGGGCGATGTGCTCCCTACAGGATATGCTATCACAGATGCCAAGGGCAATGAGCTTGCCTCTGATGCAGAGATACCCGATGACTACAAGATAAGCACTCCCGACGGTTTGAAAAATCCTTCGGACGTTTTTGGAAAGATCCTTGATCTTGACACCGCAACAGACGCTCAGGTTGGCGAGTATAATCAGGAGATACTTGATTACATAGCCGATCAGGCAAGCAAAAACAACCCTGTCTTCACACAGTTCAATAACAATGTAGCAGGTTTTGAGCTTGCACTTTCAAACGCTTTGGATCTGGTAAATAATGTAGGCAGCAGCTATCATCCGTTTGATGCTTTTGATATCTACTGCGCAAAGCATTATAACTTTGACTCTCAGTCATACGGCCCGAGAGTAGCGATCAGAGAAGATGCAGCAGTTACCTTCACTCAGTCTATGGCTGTTTTTGGAGTGGTAAAGAATATTGCCAAGTATCCCGAGCAGAGCGTTTATATCGGTATGAACAAGAAGTACCATGCTGCTATGGAAAAGATCGACAGCAGCGTTCCTGCCGGCCACGGAACAGGCGAGATACTCGCTTATCCTCACGGCGGCGTAGAGACAGAAGTTTCTACCGGCAAGTATATCAAGGACGTTAAGCTTGCAGGTGAGAGCAGCGTAACGGCTGCAAAGAACGACCTTAACAAAAGTGCAGGCGGAGCATATATCTACTTAGGATATAAGACGACCACCGATCCTGATGCGGCTATAAGAAAGCTGTTTATCAGCAAGACCAAGAATACCCAGGGTATTACCAGCGGCGGCATATACTACAATGCTCTCCCGAATATGGTCAATCTTAATTCGGGAATAAATGCTGATAAATACTATCTCTATTACACAAAAGACGCAGCTCAGACAAGTGATGAACCTCTTACAGCAATATGGTTCAACAATTATTCGGGAAATTCCCTTATGAACTGGAACCTGAACGGAGATACAGACGGTGATACGATCTATCTGCACTACGCAAATGCCTTTGATTCCACCACGACCGAGGTCGTACCCGATGAGAACGACCCCGAGTATTACCCCTATTGCTATACTTTAGGCAAGAAGGTATATCTCCTTGACTCAAAGACCTATGATGTTTACGGCATCAGTCTTGATCACAGGCATTATAACTTCACATCAACTCAGCGTGATGAGTTTATCAGCAGAATGCAGAACAGCTCAATAAGAGACGAGCTGTATGATGCAGGACTGCTGAGAGATGAAGAGCTGTTCAATGACCTGAAAAACCTCCCTTTGAGTACAAGTATGTCCAGAACACTTACTCTTTATGATCCGTTCAACGGACAATTGACAGCGGGGCACCAGCAGGTCAATATCAGTGCTATCGAAAGCGCAGGAAAGAGCATAGTTAATTACAATCCTGGTTTTGACGTTCATGTAGATTTAGATTATACGCTCCATGACGAGACTAGATATCAAGAGTTCCTTATGCTCGCTGCGGTCGACACTGATTACTCCGCAACACGCCCTGTTGAGGCTAATTACGCCAAGGAGCTGGCAAGCAAGTTTGAAAACAACAAGCTGACATACATGATGGATATCGGCGGAAGCTATACAACGAGCGCTGCTTCCAAGGTAGTATTCTATAACGCCAACGGCACCACAGCAGGCACTGTTAATGTCGCTGACACAACTCCTTCGACCAACCCGATGAACGGTGACACATACTACGAGCTGAGCTGTTCTGCTGCAACCGCTGCGGACGCTGAGAAGCTGACAGCAAGGTTCTATTACAACGAGCAGGATTATTTTGACCTTACTCCGTATAAGGAAGCAACGTTTACTGTCACCTGGAAAAACGAGGACGGAACAGTGCTTGAAAAAGACGAGCGTGTTCCTTACGGCACAACACCGCAGTATAACGGTGCAGAGCCCAAAAAAGCAGCAGACAACGATTATGTTTACATATTCAAGGGCGTAACGGCTGACACAGCCTATATCGCACAGTACGATGCATTCTCGAGAAACAACACCGTAACTGTTAAGGCACAGGACGTAAACGGAGACGTTGTTCCTGCAAATCTGACAGGCGGCGGAGAATATGAATACGGTGCATCGGCTACCTTAACTGCTCCCCAGATCGTTGGATACAACTTCATGGGCTGGTATGACAGCAAGGGCGAGAGATGCTTTACCACTTCAACTGTCTACAAGTTCACTGTTACCGAGCCGGTAGATCTTATCGCTAAGTACAAGGCTATCGCACAGGTAAAAGTTGAGATCAACGGCGGTGCAGGAATATTCACGATCAACGGCAATGAATACTCCAACTCTTCAAAACAGGAGTATATGCTCGGCACACGTATCACTGTTGTTTCAAACGACCCGAACTTCTCTTTCTGGCGCAATAGCTACGGAATGGTAGTATCTCGTTCCAAGGAATACACCTTTACCGTTACCGGAACCGATATCATTCAGGTGGTATCAAATAACGTGATGGAGGACAACGTAACTATCGTATTTGAGTCTGCCTACAATCAGATAATGGCATCAGACCAGATCACACGCGGCCAAACCACTAAGGAGCCTGCGCTGCCGACCTACAACGGCAACACAGCACTCGGCTGGGATTATGATTGCGACGGCATCTACGATCCTGAAAAGGATACTCTTGAAGCTGCTGTAGAGCTTGCATTTGCTAACGATGCTCACGCTATTGTGATCAGACCTGTTTACAGGCTCAATGACAACACCTATTATATCACAGTCAACGGCGGAGCTGTTACGAAGGGCGAAGCTAATGTTGACGGCACATTTACACAGAATACCGTTATCAGTGTTACCGCTGACGAGCCCGTGACCGGTCAGAAGTTCAGCCACTGGAGAGACGGCGCATATAAGGTAGTAAGCTACAATAAGAGCTACTCGTTCTTTGCCGATGATACGAAATATTCTCACGGGTATTTCTATTACCATGTCCATGAGGGTTATGTTTCGATCTGCGGCTATTTCGGCGGTGAAAAGGCGGTTGAGATACCCTCAAGCATCGCAGGTAAGCCTGTTTCGGAGATCGAGCATAATGCGTTCAAGGGCTGCAGCAGCATTGAGCAGATAGAAGTCCACTCTGGAGAGATGTAACCAACGAAGCAGCAAAATCCCTAACACCGGTCGAGAAGAATATAACCACCTGCGAGTGTACAACTATGACCGAAGGCTACGTCTGCTCACTCGAGAAAGAATAACGTAAATCAGCTTAGTACCTGTTCGGATCAACAAACAGAATACGGACCATATAAAACGACAGCCCTGCCGAGTGATCGGCGGGGCTGCTGCATAGTTATGATTAAGCTATTTGCAATATGAAAGGGATATAGTGTTACTTTTCGATCCTGTCTACGCCTTTGAGGTAGACCTTTGTGCTGATATAGTAAGAAAAGATATACATAGGTACAGCTGCGATCAGCAGCTTGCCGATAAATCCGCCTGTGGCAAGGTGCTTAATGTCAAGATTTGAAAGCCATTTTAGTAAATTCTCCATAAAATCGTCCCTGCTTCCGAGCCAGGAAAGATCGGCAAACATAAAGTATATCAGAGCTATCAGGATAAGGACCACAAAAAGCAATCCCTTTACAAGCGAGCCTATCTTTGAGCCGAAGGCATAGAAAAACGGCAGCTCTATCGCACGCATAAGCAGGCAGATAAGTGCAAACACGATCATCATCCCGCCTGCGCTGGGAATGCTGAAGCTTGAAAAAGTCCTGATAATATAATTTGCACCGCAGGTCATGGCAAGTGCAATGGTTATAGAGCAGGCAACGATAATATAGCAGCTGCCGACCTGCTGTCGTACCCCGTTTGGCGCTGCAGCGTTGTAGTAGCCCCACTTTTTGCGCTCATCGGTCTGGACAAAGACAGAAGCCATCATTCCTACAATAAAGAAAACCGTTCCGTTTATCAGAAAGTAGATACCGTAGAATACTATTCCCTCGGTGACAGCCCCCACTTCTTCATCACCGTATGCCGCCATTATCGGAAAGAAACTGAAAAAAGCAATAAGACCGAGCATGATGCAAAGTATATTCCTGTTAATTCTGATATCCTTGTACAAATAACCCAGCATCAGTCATCATCTCCTTCCGCAGCGGCTTTTTGCCTGCCAAGCGAGCCGAACAGGCTATGCTTTGTTTTTTCTTTTTCCTTTGAAGGCTTCACCGCATCAGCAGGCCTTGCAAGTGCCTTTACGCTTGCAAAGAACAACACCGCAATTACCGCTGCAATTATCACAGTGATGAGCCACCAATAGTCCTGAATGAACCTTGCCAGCGATTGAATATCCTCTTTCACATAATTGATCATAAATGTATCGGGCGAGTATGTATCGGCAGGCATACCTTGCAGCGCCGCAAGCCGTTCAGCATCTTGCTTACCTTTTGTTTGATAATAGGTTTCTCTGCTTATAAAAGCAAATGCAAAAGCAAGATACACGATCACGAAAAAAGCACTGTAAAACAACGTTGCTTTCCTTTTATCTCTGAATCTGTAAAATGCAAACATTATCAAAGCGTTGGCTAAAAAGAAAAGCAGCGAGGCAATAAGAAAGATCCATATAAAATATGCGTGGAACTTCATATTAAAGACCATGCACATTATAGCTGTCATAAGTGTATGGAACACAAACAGCACCAGCAGCAGCGCCGCATTTGAGATGTACGCAGCACCAACTGTCTGCTTTTCGGTAAAGGGAAGTGTCCGCTGATAGATGCTCCAATGGCTTCTCAGGTCACAGGAAGCATTGTTCACCAGGAAGCCTGTGAAAGTGACAAGCAGACCGAAAACAAAGAAATAGAACGTTATATTCAATGCGTTGTCCACCGATTCTTTATCAAGCAGCCTGATATTTCCGAACGTTGCGGACATCTTTACCAGAATACACAGCATCGTCAGAAAGATATATGTGGCAATGCTGATGTAAATTTTCTTTCGTGATATGTAAAGCTCCTTGAAAATGATACCTTTCATGTCAGCACCACTCCTTTTTGTCACGGTTGACATAGAAAAGCATTATCTCTTCAAGCGTGGTCGGATCAATGACCAGCCCGGAATACTTGCGGGAAATGCTCTGCCTGTCGCTCACCATAGCCTCAACGCCAAAGTCACCTATCCTTGCGGAAACTATGTCTCCTTTCTCTATGCTTTCATAATCGGCTTTTGAGCACTTGACTACACCGTGGTTTTCAAGTATCTCGTCCTTGTAGCCTGATAAAAGCAGCTTGCCCTTGTCGATAAAGGTAACGCTGTCGGCTATTCTTTCAAGGTCTGATGTTATGTGCGAGGACATAAGGATAGAGTGCCCCTCGTCCTGAAGAAATTCAAGGAAAATATCCAGTATCTCGTTTCTTACCACAGGATCGAGTCCCGTGGTTGCCTCGTCCATAATAAGCAGCTTTGCATCGTGCGAAAGCGCAGCAGCTATCTGCAGCTTCATTTTCATACCCTTTGAGAATTGCCCGAACTTCTTTTTTACGGGCAGCTGAAAGCGCTCAAGGTACCCGTAAAACACTTCGCTGCTCCACCTTTTGAAAACGTGCCTGAGTATCTTGTCAAGCGCTTTTGCGTTGAGCTGATCGTGAAAGGGCAGCTCGTCAAATACCGCAGAAATATCCTGCTTTATCTGAACATCTGCGCTGCGTGTATCCTTTCCCAGCACTTTTACTTCGCCGCTGTCAGCCTTTATGATATTGAGGATAGTGTTTATCGTAGTGGATTTTCCTGCGCCGTTTTGCCCGATAAATCCCATGATACTGCCGCTTGGGACATTGAAGCTGATGTTGTCAAGGGTGAACCCGTCGTAGTGTTTTGTCAGGTTTTTTATCTCGATAGCATTTTCATAGTCAGCCATATTATTCGCCTCCATAGATAATGTCAAGCATATCATGAAGTTCGTCTGCGCTTGCGCCTGCCTTGCGTGCTCTGTCGCAGGCTTGCTGCAAAAACTCCTCAGCCTGCTTGAGATATTCCTCACGCACAAGCTCGGTGTTCTGCGCCTTTACAAAGCTGCCCTTGCCCGTAAAGGACTCGATAAACCCGTCCTTTTCAAGCTCCTCGTAGGCACGCTTTGTCGTTATTACGCTTATCCTGATAGACTGAGCCAGCGCACGCATTGAAGGAAGAGCGTCCCCTGCCTTCAGCTCGCCGTTCATGATCTGCTCTTTGATCTGTGCAACTATCTGTTCATAGATAGGCACGCCCGATGAATTTGAAATAATAATGTTCATGTGATCACCAACATTGTGTATATTCTATATACACATTATACACGCTGTATATACATTTGTCAATACCTTTTCCGTAAAAATTTCAAAAAACAGAAAAAGCAGCTTTTCTGCGCTGTTTGGGAGTTATATACACGCCATAGCATTTTCCTACGATGCTACCGATATTAACATGGATGTATACAATGATATGTTGACTTAACATTGTGGCGGTGGTATAATCAGGGAAGAAAATCAGGGGAGGCGGAAATTATGAGCAGGGTGGATTTTTCGAGGCTGAAGAGATTTCGCACGCAAAGCGGAATGACGCAGGAAGAGCTTGCGGAAAAGCTCGGTGTTTCACGTCAGGCAGTCGCAAAGTGGGAGAGGGGAGAGTCGGTCCCCGACATTGACTGCTGCATGAAGCTGGCGGAGATCTACGGGGTAACGGTAGATATACTTGTGCGCAGCTTCGGCAAGCAGGAACACACTGGCGACGGAAAGCACATCTTCGGGCTTTCCCGTGTAAACTCAAAGGGGCAGGTAACTCTGCCTGCAAGCTGCCGTAAGGTGTTTGACATAAAGCCCGGCGACACTATCCTTGTACTTGGTGACGAGAACAAGGGCGGTATCGCAATGGTGAAGGTAGGCGGCTTTATGGACGACCTGGGAAAGCTGATACACAAAGACAAGGGGTAGGAAAAATGCTTGCAGTTAAAACAGTCGGACTTACAAAGAGATACAAAGACCTCACCGCCGTTGACAGCCTTGACCTTGAAGTCGAGCAGGGCGAGCTGTTCTCGCTGCTGGGTGTGAACGGCGCAGGAAAGACAACAACAGTGAGAATGCTGTGCTGCCTTGCGAAAGCAACATCGGGCGAGGCTTATGTTATGGGAAAAAACTGTGACAGCGACAAGGCTGCGGTAAAGCCGGTCATCGGCATCTCGCCGCAGGATACCGCAGTTGCGCCACGCCTGACGGTAAGAGAAAATCTTATGTTTATGTGCCGCATATACGGCTTTGACAAGCAAAAGTGCGAGCAGCGCACGGGCGAGCTTATCGGGGCGCTGGGTATGCAAAAGGTCGCAGACAGCCGTGCAAAGACGCTTTCCGGCGGCTGGAAGAGAAAACTGTCTATCGCTATGGCGCTTATCAGCGAGCCGCAGGTGCTGTTTCTTGATGAGCCGACGCTCGGGCTTGACGTGCTTGCAAGGCGTGAGCTGTGGCGTTTGATAGAGTCGCTGAAGGGAAAGACAACGATCATCCTCACCACGCACTATATGGAGGAGGCACAGCAGCTTTCCGACCGCATAGCGATAATGATAGAGGGAAGGATCGCCGCAATAGGCACACTTTCCGAGATAGAACAGCAGGCAGGTGCAGAGGGGCTTGAAAATGCATTTGTAGCCATTGCAGAAAGGAGTGCGCAGCAATGAACAGAGCTTTAGCGTTTACCTCACGCAACATTAAAGAGCTGCTGCGTGATCCGCTGGGTTACATCTTCTGTCTGGGATTTCCTTTGATAATGCTTGTTATTATGACTCTTGTCGATCAGAGCATTCCCAAAGAGGCGGTGACGGTTTTTCACATAGAAAACCTTGCACCTGGTGTTGCTGTTTTCGGGCAGATGTTTGTAATGCTGTTCACGGCGCTCAACGTTTCCACCGACCGCAGCGGCACGTTCCTTATGCGCCTTTATGCTACTCCGATGACCGCAGCTGACCTGACAGCAGGCTATATTATCCCTATGTTCATAATCTCGGTGATACAGGCAGCCATTACGTTTGCAGCTGCATTTGTTATATCTGTAATCATCGGTAGTGCGCTGAGTATCGGCGGAATGCTTATGAGTATGCTTGCGCTTATCCCCTCGGCGCTGATGTTTATAGGCTTCGGGCTGCTATTCGGTGTGCTTTTCAATGAAAAATCTGCTCCGGGGCTTTGCTCGATAATCATTTCGCTCGGCTCGTTCTTCGGCGGGATATGGTTTGATGCGCAAAGAACGGGCGGCGTGATGCTAAAGATATGCAAATGCACTCCGTTTTACTATTGCACAAAGGCGGCAAGGTCGGCTATGGCGCTTAAATTTGACGGCAATGGCTTTGTAATGCCGATACTGATAGTTGTGCTGTGCGCAGTTTTGATGATCACACTCGGGAGCTTTTCGTTCTCAAAGAAAATGCGTGCGGATCTCGGATAATAATATCCCGTACGGCTGTTGCTGTGCGGGTACTTTTATTGTCCAAAAACAGTACAATATAATTATTTGGGGCAAACTAAACATTGCTTCGTAAAAATACAGATAAAAAAGCAGCCTTCGCATAGTGAAGACTGCGATATTATTATATTAGATTTATCCGACGTAGCCGTAGCCGCATTCGCCGGGGTGCTTGCCGTATTCGTTCACCTGCTCCTGCCCGGACTTTTCCTGTGCGGCAGCCTTTTCTTCCTGCTCGTACTTTTCAGCCTGTGCCTTTACACCTTCAAAGTTAAATCCGAACATTCTTGGTTCGGTAACGTCCTCAACGCCGGTTTCCTCAGCCTTGCTCTCGCTGTGCTCCTGAGAAGCTGCGGTAACTGTCTGCTGCTGTGTTCCCTTAACGTCCTTTTCGGGAACTGCCGAAGCTGAAAAGACGGTAAGTCCTGTTATAAGAGCACCTGCTGCGATAAATGCGCTCAGCGATGCGATGATGCTTTTTCTTACTTTTGCTGAAGATGTGTTTTTCATATCCGATACTCTCCTTTGTTTTTCTTAACTGTATGTATGATACCATGCTTTACTCCTGTTTTCAATAGATAAAACCAAGGCATTGTGTAGTGTAAACTACAACATATATCCACCTTGTAGTATATGCTACACTTTGCCTTGAAATTGTAAAATAATAAAGGCGCAAAAAAGCCGCAGCATTTCTGCCACGGCATTTTCAGGTGTTATCCTATCATTATTATACATCGCATAAATGCTCAAACGTTTATGCCTCGTTCACCTTTTCCGAAGGATCATCGGGGAATGTGCTGCTTGCGTTCTTGTCAAGGCTGAATTCCTTTAATTCCGCCTTGTTTTTCATATATCCGCTTGATAGCTTTGCCGCAAGCTCCCTTGCTTCCTGCTCGCTGTTGACTCCTGTTATCATGCATATCCCGTCTGAGATCTTTTCTTTTACCTTGGGCGAAACTACTGCTTTTCCGTCCAGCCACACGGTTATCGTGCCCTGCTTTTCGGCAAGCTCTTTTGTGGCTTTTTCAAATGCCGTTCTGCCCGATTCGGTGAATTTCAGTTTAACAGCCCAGCCGCTTTCGCCGGATGCGGAGTCCTTTGTCTGCTCAGCTGCAGCACTCAGCACCTGCTGGTTATTCAGCACAAGCTGTCCGTCTGCACCGTCGCCCTTTCGCAGCTCCACAAGGCCGCACATCGCCATTATCTTCAGGCTGTTTTCGGTTATTCTGGGATCTGTGTTGAAATAGAACTGCACCGTTTTGTCGGCGGAGTTTACGGTTTTGCTGTGCCCAAAGTTCACTGTCCCACCCGAGACGCTTCCGGTCAAAGCCCGTCCCAGCCGTGCTTCAAGCACTTTTGCAGCGTCTGTGAGGCTGTTTTCGTCAACTGTCTGCTCAAACTGAAATGTAACATTGCTGTTGTATTTGTCGGTAGACATAGTTTCAGCGATTATCCTGCTCCTTTTATCCTCGCTTGAATCGCCCGAGCAGCCTGTTAGTAATAGTGCTGCACCCATCAGCAGAAAAATGAACCGTTTCATTTTTGCATCTCCTTTTGGCGTTGGTAAGCTGAACTTTTTGCGGATGATCTCCCGAAAAATATCAGGCTACTTTCCCAGTGCGGTATCTTTTATCAGCTTTGCCATCTGCACAGCGCTCAGGTCGCCTTCAAGCGTAACATCGCTGTGCGCAAGATATACGGGTCTGCGCTGTTCAAAGCGCTCTTTCAGCTGCTGCTTGGTGGAGTTGTATGCTATCGGTCTGTGAGGATCGTCCTTTATGCGCTCATAGCAGGTCTCAAAATCGGTATCTATAAAGATGACCTTTCCGCCTGCTCTTGCTGCCTGAGCATTTTCCTCACGCAGCATCGCTCCGCCGCCCGTTGCGACAACAGCGCTTTTTTCGCCCAGCTTTTTTATCTGCTCGGTCTCGCAGTCACGAAAATAATCCTCACCTTTTTTGCAGAAAATAACGGGAATGCTCATGCCCTCTTCCTGCTCGATGTGTTCATCAAGGTCGATGAATTCAACGCCGAGCTGTTTTGCTGCGAGCTTGCCTACGGTGCTTTTTCCGCATCCCATAAATCCGCACAGAAAAATGGTCCTTGTCATTTGAAATCACTCTCAACTCTCTGATACATCTCGCTGATTATCGCATTTATCTCCTCATCGGTATAGCTGTCTCCGTCCCATATCTCGTGGGCGGACACTGCCTGGAGAACGAGCATTGCCATTCCGCCGACAGCTGTTTTCCCCATAGCCTTTGCCTTTTGTATCAGCAGCGTTTCCTTTGGGTTATAGATAGCATCGAAAACAAAACCGGCACAGCTGATGACTTCGTCGGAAACTACACAGGCATCGCATTTGGGGTACATACCTACGGGAGTTGCATTTATCATGGTATCGTAATGCTTCAGCGGTATCTTTTCAAGGGTGAATATATTCACGGCGGCATCGCTTTTTTGCGCAAGTATATCCTCTTTTACCTTGTTCGCCTGCCCGGTAAAGCTCTCCGGCACAGCGATAGTGAGGTCTGCGCCTGCAAGGCTCGCTTCGACAGCCATCATTCTGCCCACGCCGCCTGCGCCCAGCAGAAGTACACTTCCGCCCAGCTTTCCGCCGCCTGCTGCTATTGAGCGCAGAAAACCGTCGCAGTCGGTGTTATATCCCGTAGAAACGCCGTTCTTATTATCAACGCAGTTAACTGCTCCGTAGCGCTGCGCTGATTTGTCAAGCCCGTCGAGAAAGCTGATTATAGCAGGCTTGTGGGGGATAGTCACGTTATATCCTGCAAGAGTTGAAAGGTACTGTGCACGCTGTTCAAGCTCCTGCGGAGCTATTTCGAGCAGCTCGTATTCAAACTCTCTGCCCCTTAATTCAAACAATCTTTTATGTATCGGCGGAGAGAGCGTGTGCCCGAGTTTATCACCGATAAGTGCGTATTTTCTGCTCATTGTTACACCTCGATAGTAATTTTTCTTCCGCTGGGGATATACTGTGTCATTTTAACGCCTGCCATTTCAAACATCCTCATGCTTGCCTTAACGCCGTCGGTATCGGCATATTTGTTCTCGCAGTAGATTATCTCGCTGATACCGCTCTGGATTATAGCCTTTGCGCACTCGTTGCAGGGAAACAGCGAAACATACAGCTTTGCGCCCTTTAGCGATGTTGAGCCTCGGTTGAGGATAGCATTGAGCTCGGCGTGGCAGACAAAGGCGTACTTGGTATCCAGCATCTCGCCGTCACGCTCCCAGGGCATATCGTCATCATTGCAGCCCGAGGGCATACCGTTGTAACCGACCGAAAGTATCTTGTTATCCTGCGAAACGATGCAGGCGCCGACCTGTGTGTTGGGGTCCTTGCTGCGCTGTGCTGCGAGATAGGAAACGCCCATAAAATACTCATCCCAGCTGATGTAGTCTGTCCTTTTCATAGCCATCCTCCTTATTTTTAAATCAGAATTTATAGGTCTTATCAAACTTTAAAGACCTGCCAAAGAAAAACAGGTTTTTCGGTCCAGCCTTTTC
>DFFV01000080.1 GCA_002371625.1 Ruminococcus sp. UBA3767 | reverse complement strand
ACCCGTCAATTATATTGTAACAGGAGGGATACTATGAAAAAACAGTTTCGCACCGTATTGGTAGCCTGCGTTATGCTGCTTTCTATGGGCGGCTGCGGCGAAAGCACATCTCAGACAGACTCTGAAAGCTCTGTGCAAAACAGTTCGTCCGAAAGCTCATCATCACTGGCTTCAAGCAAGCCGGAAAGCAGTTCATCTATGAAACAGGCAGATATAAACATAAAAAAATACGCTGATATGTCTCCCGAGCAGATAACTGCCCGGCTGACACTTGAAGAAAAAGCCGCACAAATGGTAATGCCGCAGCTTTCACAGGCAAATGCCGAAAATCTGCAAAGCGGCGGCTACGGAGCAGTTCTTGGAAAGCAAGGTCCCTTGACCTCTTCTCAGTGGAGAGAAAGGGTGGACGAGCTGCAAAAAGCTGCGCTGTCCTCATCGGCAGGTGTGCCCATCATCTACGGCACTGATGACGTTCACGGAGTTTATGCCTGCCTTGATGCCGTCATCTTTCCGCACAACATCGGGCTTGGCGCAGCCAACGATAAGGAAATGATGTACAAAATGGGGCAGATGACCGCAGACGAGGCTAAGCTGTGCCACATGCTGTGGAACTATTCACCCGTTGTCGCTCAGTCGGCAGAGCCCCGCTGGGGACGCACCTACGAGAGCCTCGGCAGCGACCTTTCAAGAATAACCGAGCTGAGCACCGCCTATACAAAAGGACTTCTCGACGGCGGACTGATAGTTTGCGCAAAGCACTTTTTTGCCGACGGCAATGTCGGCTACGGCACAGGCGAACAGGGCAGCGTAAAAATGCTTATCGACAGGGGAAACGCAACGCTCACCGATGCGCAGATAGACGAGCTGCTGAAGGTCTATAAAGCGCAGATAGATGCGGGCGTGCAAACGATAATGCTCAGCCATTCAGCCGTGAACGGCGTTAAAATGCACGAGAATAAAAAGTATATAGATAAGCTCAAAGGCGAGCTTGGCTTCAAAGGCTTTGTCGTCGGGGACTGGAACTCCGTACAGAACACCTCCGCAAAGACCTACGAGGAGCAGGTGATAAACTCCGTAAACGCAGGCCTTGATATGTTCATGGAGGTCGATACGTTCGATGAGGTGCGCTCGTATATCGTAAAAGCGGTCAACGGCGGCAGGATAAGCAAGGAGCGTGTTGACGATGCAGTAACACGCATACTCAAAGTCAAAAAGGACGCAGGCGTGCTAAGCGACCCGATGTTTGAAAACCTCAAAACCAAGCAGACCGAAACAGGTTCGCAGGAATACAGGCAGGCAGCCGAAAAGCTCGTCGAAGAAAGCCTTGTGCTCGTAAAGAACGATAACAAAACTCTTCCGCTCAAAAAGGGCATGAAGATATATGTTACAGGTCCTGCGGCGGATAATGCACAGGTGCAGTGCGGCGGCTGGACGCTTGACTGGAATTCAAGCCCCGAAAAGAATATTAGAGGAGCAACAACTATCCTTGAGGGCTTTAAAAAAGCTGCCGGAAAAAACGGAATGACCGTCATCACAGATAAAGCTCAGGCTTCCTCAGCCGATGCGGTAGTCCTTGTCGTAGGCGAGCAGTCTTATGCCGAGTGGAACGGCGATACGCAGGATATGGCTCTTTGCGGAAAGCTCGGACTTGAAGGCAATAAGGAAGCTATCAAAGAGGCTAAAGAGCTGGGCAAGCCTACCGTTGCCTGCATAGTCGCAGGCAGACAGGTCATTCTTGACGAGCAGGATAAAAATGGCTGGGACAGCATAGTTATGTGCTACCTGCCCGGCTCCGAGGGACAGGGCGTTGCAAATGTCCTTTGCGGCAATGCAAAATTCTCAGGCACCCTGCCAAGCCCCTGGTACAGCGATGTTAAACAGATAGGCACGCAGGAATGCTGGCTTAAACAGGGCTTCGGACTGAAATACGAATAAAGATAAATATGGGGGAGAAAAATGAAAATAACAAAACTTATCCACGGCACCTGCCTTTTCATAATCGGGCTGGGAGTGCTGCTCGTTTCGCTCAACAACGTATTTGACCTGCACTTCCCGGATACGATGATACGCCCTATCGGCATAGTCGACCTTATCACGCTTCCCGTGCTGGCGTTCACCTCCGTAAGGCTTTTGAAAAAGAAGAAATAAAAAATACGGTCTGCTCGTGCTCAGCATCAGCAGACCGCTTTTATTTGCAAGTGTTACGGCTCAGTAAAGCTCCTTTTCCTGCGAATCGTATTGCGCAAAAAGTTCAAGACAGGCTTGCCTGTCACATTCCTGCAGCTCCAGCACCTTTGCCTCACCGCTGAGATGCTTGTAAAAATCATCATCACGAAAACCTATCTCTGCCGTGTCCAGCTTGGTGCAGCCATAGTATACCTTTTTTATGTTTGCCCACATTATCGCACCAAGGCACATCGGGCAAGGCTCGGCAGTCGTGTAAAGCTCACACCCCGAAAGATCGTGAGTGCCCAGCTTTTTGCAGGCATCCCTTATCGCCTCTATCTCACCGTGGCAAGTAGGATCGTGCTTTTCAAGCACCCTGTTGTGTCCCCTGCCGACAATGCTGCCCTGCCTTACAACTACGCTCCCGAAAGGTCCGCCGTGCCCCTTGGATATCCCCTCGCAAGCCTCGATAAGCGCCTGCTTCATGTATCTGTCGCTCATGCTTTCAGCTCCTTTTTGTGTGTTTCTTTAATTATATCATATCTGTCAAGTGCTGTTGACAAAACAGACAGGAAATGATAAAATATCTATGAAAGATTTCAGAAAAGGACTTGATATTCTATGGCATTTTATACACTTAAAGTCGCAGGCGTTGAAAGACAGCTGCCCATACTCCCCGTGAGCGATAAAACGAGCATTGCAGCTTTCATTATGTTCTCGGACGTTGAACTGACTGTTGCCTGCGCAGGCGAGCTTCTGAAAAAGGTCGGAGATTTTGACGTTATACTTACAGCAGAATCAAAGGGCATACCTATCGCTTACGAGCTTGCAAGACAGAGCGGAAAGAGCTATGTTGTCGGCAGAAAGAGCGTAAAGCTGTATATGACCGATCCTATCTCGGTAAACGTTCGCTCAATAACAACAATGGGCGTGCAGACACTTTATCTCTCGCAGGAGGACGCTTCTAAGCTCAGGGGCAAAAAGGTGCTGATCGCAGATGATGTTATCAGCACGGGCGAATCGCTCATCGCACTTGAAAAGCTGTGCGAGGAGGCAGGCGGAGAGATAGCCTGCAAAGCAGCAGTGCTTGCCGAGGGCGATGCCGCAGACAGAAAAGACATCGTGTTCCTTGAAAAGCTGCCGCTTTTCCCGAACGAATAATTAAAAGCATTATAGGAGGAGAGATCATGGATATTCAGGGGCTGTGGATCATAAGTGAGGTAAATGCTATCGGCATGAACTTTGAGCAGACCTGGCGTACCGTTGCCGATCTTGAAGCAGACGCAAACGTTCCGCCGATGCAGAAGATGATGGCAAAGACCGCTTATTATTTTGATCAGGGCGGAAAGCTGATAACACTCATACCCAAGGAGCTTGACCGCAACGGCGAGTGTGAGGTGTTCGACGACAGCTATGTTATAAGCCACGAAACTTCCTGGAAGCAGGAGGACGGCAAGCTGTTTGTAGCAGCGCAGGAAAACGGCGAGGACGACTGGCAGGAGGCTGTCCCCACAGCTGACGGCTACGAGCTTTTCGGCTACCACAGAATAGTAAAGGCATAAATTCTGTGGAGTTGTTATCTATGGAGATCAAATATAAAAAAGCGGACATTGAAGATACAGAATTATTGATAGATATTTATAATTCTGCGTTTTACAGTGATTATATCAAATACGGTGAATGTCCTGCGTATGGACAAACTAAACAAATGATGGAAAGATCCATTATAAACTATCCTAAGTTCATAATTCTATCTGATAATAAGCCCGTTGGCTGCGTTTCTTGTAAACAGGTGAAAGCGGGAATATATGAGGTTGGCTGTTTGTGTGTTGTTCCGCAGTATCAAGGTAAAGGGATCGGAACACAAGCAATAAAATTTGTAACATCGTACTACAAGGATTGGGACAAATTTACGCTGATCACACCCATAGATAAAAAAGAAAATGTTAAGTTTTATACAGAAAAATGCGGATTTGATATAGTGTCTGCTGAAATGGACGGAAATGTTAAAGTAGCACGATTTGTGTTAAAGAGATAGAATAATTTGCACAACAGCAAAAAACCGATGAAAGCATAACGCTCTCATCGGTCTTTTTTATTCAGCGTCTATTGTCGAAATGCCTATCGTCATTTCTTCAAGTACATCAAGCAGCACTCTCACCGTGTCAAGTGAGGTCAGCATCGTAACGTTGTTCTGTATAGCGCAGCGGCGTATCTGCACGCCGTCCTCGTAGTGCACACCCGAAAGTATCGCACGGGTGTTGAGCACATAGCTTACATAGCCTGCCCTTATCGAATCGAGTATCTCACGGCTGCCCTCGCTTATCTTTCTTCTCACACGGGTCTTTATGCCGTGCTCTTTAAGAAAGTTCGCCGTACCGATAGTTGCCTCAATGTTAAAGCCCATGTTGTAGAATCTCTTTACCAGCGGCAGCGCCTCCTGCTTGTCCTCGTCCGCCAGCGTTACAACTACCGTTCCGTAGTTCTGCATGTGCACGCCCGAAGCGATAAGTGCCTTGTACATTGCTCTGTGCAGCTTTTTATCGTAGCCGATAGCCTCTCCCGTTGATTTCATCTCAGGCGAAAGGTATGCGTCCATTCCGCTGAGCTTGGAGAACGAGAATGCAGGCACCTTAACGTAATAGCGCTCCTTTTCCTTGGGGTATATCTCGGTTATGCCCTGCTCTTTAAGGCTCTTGCCGAGATTGACAAGCGTTGCGATGTCAGCCAGCGAGAAGCCTGTCGCTTTTGAAAGGAACGGCACCGTTCTTGATGACCTCGGGTTCACCTCGATAATGTAAACGTTGTCCTCGGGGTCAACTATGAACTGTATGTTGAAAAGTCCTATAATTCCAATGCCAAGTCCGAGCTTGCGGGTGTATTCAAGGATAGTTTCCTTTACCTTCTGCGAAATGCTGAACGATGGGTAAACGCTTATCGAGTCGCCCGAGTGTACGCCCGTTCTCTCAACAAGCTCCATTATTCCCGGAACAAATACCTGCTTTCCGTCGCAGATAGCATCGACCTCAACTTCCTTGCCCCTTATGTACTTGTCCACCAGCACAGGCTTGTCCTCATCTATCTCAACAGCAGTTTTCAGGTAGTGGCGCAAAGCCTCTTCCTTTGCAACTATCTGCATAGCACGTCCGCCAAGCACAAAGCTGGGGCGCACAAGCACAGGGTAGCCTATCTCGGCAGCCGCCTTTATGCCTGCTTCAATGCTCGTAACAGCCTGTCCCTTCGGCTGAGGTATGTCAAGGTCTACAAGCAGCTTTTCAAAGCTGTCCCTGTTCTCTGCCTTGTCGATAGCATCGCAGTCTGTACCGATTATCTTTACTCCCAGCGCTGCAAGCGGCTCTGCAAGGTTTATCGCAGTCTGTCCGCCCAGCGTTGCGATAACGCCCTCGGGGTGCTCCAGCTCGATAACGTTCATAACGTCCTCAACGCACAGCGGCTCAAAGTACAGCTTGTCCGAGCAGGTGTAATCTGTCGATACAGTTTCGGGGTTGTTGTTGATTATAATAGCCTCATACCCGGCTGCCTTAATCGTCTTTACAGCGTGAACGGTCGAGTAATCGAACTCAACGCCCTGTCCTATCCTTATCGGTCCCGAACCGAGCACAAGTATCTTTTTCTTGTCAGAAACTATCGACTCGTTCTCCTGCTCGTAGGTCGAGTAGAAATACGGGATATAGCTTGCAAACTCCGAAGCGCAGGTGTCTATCATCTTGTAAACAGGCGTAATTCCGAGCTTTTTGCGCATTTCAAAGACCTCTGTCTCCTGCATATCCCACAGCACAGCTATCTCCTTATCGGAAAAGCCCATTCTCTTAGCCGTGTAAAGCTCGTCACGATCGCCCTTATGGGCTTTCAGCCTTTCTTCCTCATCGGTGATGTTTTTCAGCTTGCGGATAAAGAACCTGTCGATCTTAGTGGCATTTGCTATCTCGTCAACGCTCACACCCAGCCTTAAAAGCTGAGCTATCGCATAAATACGGTCATCGGTACCTATCTTGATATACTCAAGCAGCCCGTCCTTTTTCATGCTCTCAAAGCGCTTGTGTTCAAGGTGGAAAAGACCTATCTCCAGCGAGCGTATAGCTTTAAGCAGGCTCTCCTCTACCGTTCTTCCCACGCTCATGACCTCGCCCGTAGCTTTCATCTGTGTGCTCAGCGAGTTGTTCGCATCAGCGAATTTGTCAAACGGGAATCTCGGCATCTTTGTTACCACATAGTCAAGCGCCGGCTCAAAAGATGCGGGCGTGTTTGCTATCTGTATCTCGTCCAGAGTCATTCCCACACCTATCTTTGCCGAAACTCTCGCTATCGGGTAACCGCTCGCCTTTGAAGCAAGTGCCGATGAACGTGAAACTCTCGGATTCACCTCTATCAGATAATACTGGAAGCTGTCAGGGTCAAGCGCAAACTGAACGTTGCAGCCGCCGTTCACCTCCAACGCCCTTATTATCTTCAGTGCGCTGTCACGCAGCATGTGGTATTCCTTGTTCGTCAGCGTCTGCGACGGACACACAACTATCGAGTCGCCCGTGTGTATGCCCACAGGGTCGAGGTTTTCCATATTACATATAGTAAGTGCCGTGTCATTGCTGTCACGCATCACCTCATATTCTATTTCCTTAAAGCCCTTTATGCTCTTTTCGATAAGCACCTGATGAACGGGAGAAAGAGCCAGTGCATTTTTCATTACCGTCCTGAACTCTTCATCGTTGTCGGCAAATCCTCCGCCCGTTCCGCCAAGGGTAAACGCAGGACGAAGCACCACAGGATAGCCTATCTTGCCGGCTACCTCAAGACCTTCCTCCATCGAATTTGCAATGTCCGAAGGCAGCACAGGCTCACCCAGCTGATTGCAAAGCTCCTTAAAAAGCTCTCTGTCCTCCGCACGCTCTATGCAGTCACTTTTTGTGCCCAGAAGTTCTACTCCGCACTCTTTCAGCACGCCCTTCTTTTCAAGGCGCATGGCAATGTTCAGTCCCGTCTGTCCGCCGATGTTTGGCAGTATGGCATCAGGGCGCTCATAGCGTATTATCTTTGCGCAGTATTCCAGCGTCAGCGGCTCCATGTATACCTTGTCGGCAATAGCCGTGTCCGTCATGATAGTCGCAGGGTTGGAGTTGCACAGTATTACCTCGTAGCCCTCCTCTTTAAGTGCAAGGCAAGCCTGTGTTCCTGCATAGTCAAACTCAGCAGCCTGTCCGATAACGATAGGTCCCGAGCCGATAACAAGTATCTTTTTAAGGTCTGTTCTTTTAGGCATTGCCCTTCACCTCCTTCATAAGCTCCACGAATTTATCAAACAGGTATGCGCTGTCCTGCGGACCGGGAGCGCTCTCAGGGTGATACTGAACGCTGAACACCCTGTCCTTTTTGCACTCAACGCCCTCGATAGTGTTATCCAGCAGGTTTATGTGCGTAGCGGTAAGCTCGGTCTTTTCAAGGCTCTCGGGGTCAACGGCATAGGAGTGGTTCTGAGATGTTATCTCTATCTTTCCTGTTTCAAGGCACTTGACCGGGTGATTTCCGCCTCTGTGTCCGAATTTGAGCTTATAGGTCCTTGCGCCGTAAGCAAGCGAGATTATCTGATGTCCGAGGCAGATACCAAAAATAACGTATTTACCTCTGAGCTGCTTTATCGTTTCAATAACGGGCGGTACATCTGTCGGGTCACCGGGGCCGTTTGAGATGAAAACGCCGTCAGGCTTGTAGCTTTCTATCTCCTGCGCAGTCGTGTTCCACGGAACTATTATCACCTTGCAGCCACGCCTGTTGAGCGAGCGCACGATGTTCATCTTCATTCCGCAGTCGATAGCTACAACCGTGTATCTCTCATGCTCTGTGCGTGAAAGCCATGGCTCCTTGCAGCTCACCTTAGATACCGCATCAGTCGGGATGCTTGTTCTTGAAAGTATCTCCATGCCCTGCTCAAAGGTCGTGTCAAGCCCTGTGATAAGCACCTTTCTGCTTCCCAGATCTCTTATCGAGCGGTTTATCTTTCTCGTGTCAACACCGTATATTCCGGGGATACCGTACTCCTTCATCACCTGTGAAAGCGTTTTGCTGCACCTGAAGTTTGAAGGCTCGTCGTTATATTCCCTGACTATCAGCGCACCGATAGTCGGTGTCTTTGTTTCATAGTCGTCATCAGCCATGCCGTAATTGCCTATCAGCGGGTATGTCATAACGACCGCCTGGTATGTATACGACGGATCCGAGATTATCTCCTGATAGCCTACCATCGAAGTGTTGAAAACTATCTCGCACACCTTGTCGTCCATTGCGCCGAAACCATATCCGAGATACTCCTGTCCATCCTCAAGGATCAATTTTCTGTTGTAGTCCATAAACACGACTCCTTACCGTTTCTGCCTTGAAAAAGCGTCCCTAATGTTTTACACTAAGGACGCAGCTCTTCCAAAAGATTATTATACAACGATGTATTATATTTGTCAAGGAATTTTTACACTGTCTGTGCATATTCTCCGTTATGCTCAAAATACACCCTGTACCATATCAGGAATGTGAACACCGTCCAGATCTTTCTGCTGTTGTCCGCCCTGCCGTTTTTGTGATCCTCCAGCAGCTTTTCCAGCATCTGCGTGTCGAAAAAGCGCTTTGCGCTCTCGCTTTCAAATGCGCCCTGCACTATATCGTGATACTTGTCCTCCCTCAGCCATACCCTTATCGGCACGGGGAATCCCAGCTTTTTCTTCTCGGCGGTCTTTGCCGTCTGCTGCGGAGTATCCTTTTTAGCAGCCAGCCTCATTGCGTATTTTGTGATGTATTTTGTCTGTTCGGTCTTTTTCTTATGTGTCACCCTGTATTTAACGGGTATCCTCTGTGCGAGCTTCATCACCTCTTTATCGAGGAACGGCACTCTCACCTCCAGCGAATTAGCCATGCTCATCTTATCCGCCTTGAGCAGTATATCGCCCATCATCCACAGGTGCAGGTCAAGGTACTGCATCTTTGTAACATCGTCAAGTCCCTTTACCCTCTTGTAGTAATGCCTTGTTATCAGCGTCGGATCGGGAGCATCGGTAGTTATCTTCAGCAGGCGCTTTCTCTCCTGCGGCGTGAACATATATGCGTTGCCGATAAATCTTTCCTCGACCGTTCTGCCCTTTCTTACAAAAAAGTTTACACCACGCTTTGCAGGCAGCTTTCCTGCGAGCCTGCCCACGCCCCTTTTAAAGAATTTGGGCAGCCTGTCGTAAAAAGTTCCGCCCGGATCGCTGTAAACATTGTATCCGCCGAATATCTCGTCAGCGCCCTCTCCCGAAAGTGCGACCTTGAGCTGCTGCGAAGCGATATTGCACACAAAGTAAAGCGCCACTGCCGAAGGGTCTGCCAGAGGCTCATCCATGTGGTACTGTATCTTTTCAAGACTTCCCCAGTATTCCTCGGGAGCTATCACCTTGCTGAAATTCTCCTTGCCTATTGCCTTGGAAAACTCCTTGGCATAGCCTATCTCGTTGTATTTCTCGTCCTTGCCAAAGCCCACGGTGAAGGTCTTGTCAACATCAGCCACCGCCGCAACGTAGCTCGAATCAACTCCGCTTGAAAGGAACGAGCCGACCTCAACATCAGCTATCTTGTGCGCCTGCACCGAGCCTTTGAACGTCTGCGAAATGCTCTCCACCCATTCTTTAAGATCGGGCTTTTCGTCAGCTTCAAATTTAATGTCCCAGTAACGCTTTATTTCCAGCTCGCCGTTTTTGTATTTAAAATAGTGCGCAGGCATCAGCTTGTAAACGCCCTTGAAAAACGTTTCGTTCGTTGGCGAATACTGAAAAGTCAGGTAGTTTTCAAGTGCAGCCTCGTTAAGCTCTTTCCTGAAATCAGGGTGCTCCAGAAAACACTTTATCTCCGACCCGAACATGAACGTATCGCCCATAACTGCATAATACATAGGCTTTATGCCGAAAAAGTCCCTCGCACCGAAAAGCTCGCCGCTCACCTTGTCCCAGATAACGAACGAGAACATTCCCCTGAGCTTTCCCAGCAGCTTTGTGCCGTATTCCTCGTAGCCGTGTATCAGCACCTCTGAATCGGTGTTTGTTGTAAACGTGTGCCCCGCCTTTACAAGCTCACTGCGAATGTCACGGTAGTTGTATATCTCTCCGTTGAATACCAGCACCTTTGTCCTGTCCTCGTTGAATATCGGCTGGTCGCCCTGCGAGGAAATGTCGATTATGCTCAGGCGGCGATGACCGAGAGCTATGCCCTCATCAATGTACTTTCCGCTGGCATCGGGACCACGGTGCCTTATCCTGTCCATCATCTTCCCGATGACAGCCGCCGCATCTGCAACTTTATTTGTAAAACCAACTATTCCACACATTGATAACACCTCATTTCCCTGTCAATAATAACAGGTTTTTTCGCCAAGCCTTTTTCTCGTAAAAAAAGGCTTGCGGGTCGAGGGCGGCGCCCTCGTCGCTCTCCGCAGAGAGCGAAACCTCCGACCGTCAGGCGCTCCGAAAAGGGTGAATTTCAAAATAGTCCTGTGGACTGTTTTGAAAGAGGGAAAGCCCTGTAAGAGAGGGCTTTCCCTTACCCTGCGGTAACGTCGGCAGCCTCAAGCCGACCGCAGAAGGTCGGCTTGACAGTCATTTTATATGTTATTGTTTTTTGGGTGCAGCGACCGGAAAGCCCCCAAAACGAAAGCTCTCTCCGACCAGCCGCCTTTTTCATTATTTGTGTATCTTCTCATCAAACTTGTTCTTTGTACCTGCGCCGGAGACATCTTCGGGGTAGCTGCCCGTAAAGCAGCCTTTACAAAAGCCTGTTTTTGTATCTGCGAGCAGCTCGCCCAGTCTTTGCACGGGGAGGTATTCCAGCGAATCCGCTCCGATAAACTCACCTATCTCCTTAACGCTTGAGAACTTGTTTGCTATCAGCATTTCCTCATCGTCTATATCCGTACCGAAATAGCAGTTGTGCGTAAACGGCGGAGAAGATATCCTCACGTGCACCTGCGCCGCACCTGCATCACGCAGCAGCTTGATGATCCTTGCGCTTGTCGTTCCTCTTACGATAGAATCATCTATCATCACAACACGCTTGCCCTCAACAACGCTGCGCATCGCATTGAGCTTTATGCGCACAGCATTTTCCCGCATTGTCTGCGTGGGCTGTATAAAACTCCTGCCAATATAGCGGTTTTTTATGAACCCTGCCGCATAGGGTATACCGCTTTGCTGCGAATACCCAAGCGCCGCATCAAGTCCCGAATCGGGCACACCCACAACTATGTCCGCATCAACAGGCGCAGTCTGCGCAAGTATCCTGCCTGCGTTGAGCCTTGCCTGCGCAACACTCGTCCCCTCTATTACCGAATCCTGCCTTGCAAAATATATATACTCAAAAATGCAGATATGCTTTTTGTCACGGCAATGAGTCGTTATTGACCTTATGCCGTCATCACCTATAACAACTATCTCGCCCGGCCTTATGTCACGCTCAAACTTTGCTCCGGCTGCATCAAGCGCACAGCTCTCTGACGCAACAACCACTGCGCCGTCCTCTGTTTTACCGTAGCAAAGCGGTCTGAAGCCCTTTTTGTCACGGAAAGCTATCAGCTTTGTCGCAGTCATAATAATGCAGGAGTATGCACCCTTTATAAACGGCATCGCCTTTTCAACAGCCTCCTCGGTGGAGCTGCATCTGAGCCGCTTTTTTACTATCGAATAGGCTATCGCCTCAGTGTCCGATGTCCCGTGGAATATTGCACCCGACTTCTCGAACGAACCTCTCAGCTCAGCCGCATTTACAAGGTTGCCGTTGTGGACAAGTGCCATATTACCTTTAATATGCCGTATGACCAGCGGCTGTATGTTGTTGTGTTCGCTGCCGCCTGTCGTAGAATACCTGACGTGCCCCACAGCCATATTCCCCTGTCCGAGCTTATCAAGCACCTCCTGCGTGAACACCTCTGTGACCAGCCCGTCAGCCCTCTTGTGACTGAACACACCGTCATCGCATACCGTTATGCCGCAGCTCTCCTGCCCCCTGTGCTGCAAAGCAAGCAGACCAAAATACACGCTGTCTGCAATTTTTGCCCGCTTTGGCTCGAATATCCCGAACACTCCGCATTCCTCATGCAGCATACCCGTCATGCGCCCACCGCCCTTATTCAAAAATGAAAGTTTGTCAGCCTCTTCCGCCGAAATGTTTACAAAGTCAAGGCTCGTCCGCAGAATACTTTTTCCTGTTAAGCGCCTATAACACCTCTTTAGATTATAATGCAAGGTGCATAAAATGTCAATCATTTTTGAAAGAGCGAAACAACAATCCTTCATTTTCTACAAAACTTTTTATTCCCCGAAGGCATTTATCGTGGGTATGCTCAAAAAGTGCGCTGCTGCCCGTTGATTTTACCGCCGCTATGTTGTATAATATTTGAAAAAGAAAAGCGAGGTGCGTTATGAAAAAATATCTTGATGAAACTTTAAGTGCACAGGAAAGAGCCGAAGCGCTCGTCGATGAGCTTACCGTTGAGGAAATGGCAGGTCTGCTCAAGTACGAATCCCAAGCGGTGGAAAGGCTGGGTATCGGGGCTTACAACTGGTGGGGCGAGGGACTTCACGGCTTTTCTCGTTCGGGCATTTCGACCCTGTTTCCGCAGGCTATCGGGCTTGCCGCAACTTTTGACAGGCAGCTTGTGCGCCGTGCGGGCGAGATAACAGGCAAGGAAGCAAGGGCAAAATACAAGTGGTATTCAAAATACGATGATATAGATAAATTCAAGGGCATTACCCTATGGGCACCTAACATAAACATTTTCCGTGATCCACGCTGGGGACGTGGACAGGAGACCT
>DFFV01000077.1 GCA_002371625.1 Ruminococcus sp. UBA3767 | reverse complement strand
ACATCGTAAAGGCAAGAATGCAGCTGATGAGAGATTTTGGCTGCTACCCTGCTGCGCATTCCTCTTTCCTGCTCAATCTCGGCCTTGAAACTCTGGCTGTAAGAATGGACAGATACTGCGAGAATGCGCTGAAAGTTGCAAAGTATTTCAAGGATTCTGGTATGTGCGAGAGCGTAAACTACCCGGGACTTGAGGGCGACAAGTATTACGAGCTTGGCAAAAAGTATATGCCAAAGGGTACGAGCGGCGTTATCTCAGTTTCTATCAAGGGCGGTAGAAATGCAGCTGTCAAGTTTATGGATGCTCTCGAGCTTGCTTCAAACGAGGTCCATGTTGCAGATATCCGTACCTGTGTGCTCCACCCGGCTTCCGCTACACACCGCCAGCTGACCGATGAACAGCTCGTTGCCGCAGGCATCGACGGCGGACTTGTTAGATTCTCTGTCGGACTTGAAAATGTTGACGACATCATCGCTGACATTCAGAAAGGTTTTGACGCTATCAAGTAAGCGTTCGCTTAAAGCAAGATATAAACAAAAGAGTATTCCTCACGGGATACTCTTTTTTTACCGGCTCCGCCTTTGCAATTGTCATTTTATACAACATTCAACACTATATATAGCGCTTACTTGGCAAAATGCACAAACAGGGTGATGAAAATTTGTGAAAGAATTTGCGAAGAAATTGTGTACAAATTGACGGGAATGTGGTATAATAAACATACAGCAAAAACGATACCGGCTGCGGAAAGGAGCTTGTTTTATGAATTCTGTGATCACTATAAGCCGTGAATTCGGCAGCGGAGGACGTGAAATAGGCAAAAGGCTTTCCGAAAAGCTGGATGTACCCTTCTACGACAAGGAACTGCTTGAGCTTGCCTCGAAGGAAAGCGGAATATGCCGTGAGCTTTTTGACCGCAATGACGAGGCATATACCAACAGCTTTCTTTATTCACTGGTAATGGGGAGCTACCCTGTTTCCGCTGACGGACGGATAAGTCCCGAGATGCCGATGAACCAGAGGATATTCCTTGCACAGTTCGATACGATAAAGAATATCGCAAAGCAAGGTCCCTGCGTTATTGTCGGGCGCTGCGCAGACTATGTTCTCAAGAATGAAAAGAACGTTATCAACTTTTTCATAACCGGCAACACCGCCGAAAAGAAAAGGCGTATACTTGAAAGATATGACATCGAAAAGAACAAGGTCGAGGACTTTATTAAAAAGACCGACAAGCGCAGAGCCTCATATTACAACTACTACACTGATATGAAATGGGGCGAAGCCCGCAACTTCGATCTGTGCATAAACACCTCAAAGACCGGCATTGACGGCGCAGTCGAGCTGATGACAGCTTACATCGGCATAAAAGAAAAGACTGCTAAATTTGACTGATTCCATTTTTAATTCATTTTACTTTCCTTACTACGAATTCAGGTCAGTTTATACTGGCCTGTTTTCGTTTTATGTAGGTTTAGAATTTCAAAACTTACAATTGAAAACAGCGTATCTGCGTTGTTTGTGCTGTTAGTGTAAATCAACTCCGACACCTTTTGAGTTTAGAAATCTAAACAAATTCGCCGCTTTTGAGAGCAAACTGTTAAAACGGTTCGCAAAGGCGCAGAAATAGGCGAAAAATGTATGTAAAATTACCTTAAAACAGCCCTTGTTATTTATTGAATTCGTAGAATTTGTTATTCCTACAAAAACGGTATGTAAAAACAATTTACGAAAGTTTCGCACTTGTTTTTGTTTTCGTTCTGTTTTCTAAACTTGATTTGCAGCTGTTCCTGCATTTTCATTGTGTGAAATGCACTATTATTGCAGGGTATATTGCACGAAAATCACAAATTTTAAACTTACAATGAACAAGCGGCGAAAATGTGTTTTCGATTGCAGGGAATTACTCTCATCAAGCGCAAAATACTGCAATTTACTTGAATTTTATAAGCGTTTGTTGTATAATTAAGGTGCGGCAAATGGGGTGTCTGCTTCGTTATGCCGTGTATTTTATGCGTTTGCTATTTTTATATCAGCTATGGCAAAATTTTTTGAGGAGGTTATTTTATGACAGAGAAGACCCTGAACGAATTTAAGGGTACGGCTGAGCAGGAAGCTGCGCTGATGCAAGTCATCGCAAATCACCATGACCAGCCGGGCGGACTGATGCCTGTTATGCAGGAGGCACAGGGCATTTACGGCTATCTTCCGCTTGAGGTACAGCAGATGATCGCTGACGGACTGGGCATTTCCCTTTCCGAAGTGTACGGTGTTGCTACCTTCTATTCACAGTTCTCGCTCACACCAAAGGGCAAGCATCAGATCAGCGTTTGCCTCGGTACTGCGTGCTACGTTAAAGGATCGGACAAGATACTCGAGGCTGTTGAGAATCAGCTGGGTATCAAGAGCGGTGAATGTACTCCCGACGGACTTTTCTCGATCGATTCATGCAGATGTGTCGGCGCTTGCGGACTTGCACCTGTTATGACTATCGGTGAGGAAGTTTACGGAAAGCTCGTTCCCGATCAGGTAAAGAAGATACTCGATTCTTATCGTACTGAGGGAGGTGCAGCTGAATAATGACTATAAATGAACTTAATGAGATAAGACAGTCAAAATCAGATCTTATCAAGGTAAGACGTATAATCGCTTCAGAGGCTGAAAAGCTCGCAGAAAAGACAGGCTACCGCAAGCAGGTACTCGTTTGCGGCGGTACAGGCTGCCAGTCATCAGGAAGCAAAAAGGTGCTCGCTGCTCTTGAGGACGAGCTCAAGGCTCAGGGCATCGAAAACGAGATACTCGTTGTAAGAACAGGCTGCTTCGGTCTTTGTTCACTCGGTCCTATCATGATCGTTTATCCTGAGGGCGTTTTCTACGCTCAGGCTACTCCCGAGGGCGTAAGAAGAGTTGTTAAGGAGCACCTCAAGGAAGGCAATATCTGCAAGGATCTGCTCTATAAGGAGACTGTTCATGAGGACGGCTCTATAATCTCTCTGGCAGAAACAAACTTCTATAAGAAGCAGAAGAGGATCGCACTGCGTAACTGCGGTGTTATCGATCCCGAGAACATAGATGAGTACATCGGTACACACGGCTATGAGGCTCTGCACAAGGTGCTGACTTCAATGTCACAGGACGATGTTATCAAGGAAGTTCTTGATTCGGGTATAAGAGGAAGAGGAGGCGCAGGCTTCCCGACAGGTAAGAAGTGGATGTTCGCTAAGGCTTCACAGGGCGATGTCAAGTATGTTGCCTGCAACGCCGACGAGGGTGACCCGGGCGCATTCATGGACAGATCTATCCTTGAGGGAGACCCGCACGCTATCATCGAGGCTATGGCTATCGCTGCTTACGCTATCGGCGCTCATCAGGGCTTCGTTTATGTTCGTGCAGAGTACCCTGTTGCCGTTCACAGACTTTCGGTCGCTCTGAATCAGGCAAGAGAAAAGGGACTGCTGGGCAAGGATATCTTCGGCACAGGCTTTGATTTCGATATCGAGATCAGACTTGGTGCAGGAGCATTCGTTTGCGGTGAGGAAACTGCACTTATGACCTCTATCGAAGGTCACAGAGGTGAGCCTCGTCCACGTCCTCCGTTCCCTGCTGTTAAGGGACTCTTCGGCAAGCCGACAGTTCTTAACAACGTTGAAACACTGGCTAACATCGCTCAGATCATCCGCAAGGGCGCTGCATGGTACGCTTCAATGGGTACCGAAACCTCCAAGGGTACAAAGGTATTTGCTCTGGGCGGAAAGATCACTAACGTTGGTCTGGTAGAAGTTCCTATGGGTACTACCCTGCGTGAAGTCGTTGAGGAGATCGGCGGCGGAATCCCTAACGGAAAGAAGTTCAAGGCTGCTCAGAC
>DFFV01000067.1 GCA_002371625.1 Ruminococcus sp. UBA3767 | reverse complement strand
CTACCAACTGAGCTATTCCAGCATATTAAATTTTGGAGTTTGAATGATGTTATGCAAAAGTCGCTTTAAATACAGCACACGACCTGCTCATTACGAATGGGCGGATTTTGCGAAGCAAAACATTTCTGCACAACTGCGCTTTTCCAACAGCAAATACTATTATACCTTATATGAGCCGTTTTGTCAAGCGTTTGGCAATAAAAAAGAGGTGCGAACTTTCACACCTCTTTGTATTTATCACTGTGCGCAATGACCTTTGCTCTTTATTACATCAACTACGCTGTCAACGTACTTTCTGCAAAGCTCCTCGCTCTGAGCCTCGACCATAACTCTTACCAGCGGCTCTGTGCCCGATTCTCTTACAAGTATCCTGCCCGAATCGCCAAGTGCATCGGCAACAGCCTCAACAGCAGCCTGAACATCTGCATCGTTCTGCGCCTCGGTCTTGTTCTTTACCCTTACATTCTCCAGCACCTGAGGATATATCTTCAGCGGAGCAGCAAGCTCGCTCATAGGTTTTTCCTTTGCCATCATAACTTCCATCATCTTCAGGCTCGTGAGTATTCCGTCACCTGTTGAAGCGTACTTTGAGAAGATTATGTGTCCCGACTGCTCACCGCCTATGCGGCAGCCGTTTTTGACCATGTATTCGTAAACGTATTTGTCACCAACCGCTGTCTTTGCGTAATCTATGCCACGCTCATCAAATGCCTTGTATAGTCCGAAGTTTGACATAACGGTTGTAACAACAGTGTTTGTCAGCAGCTTTCCTCTTTCCTTCATGTAGCAGCCGTAAATGTAAAGAATGTGGTCACCTGTTATAACGTTGCCCTTTTCGTCAACGCAAAGGCATCTGTCTGCATCTCCGTCATAAGCAAAACCAATATCCAGCTTGTTGTCAACAACAAATTTCTGAAGTCCCTCAATATGAGTTGAACCTGCATTTGTGTTTATGTTCGTTCCGTCAGGCTCGGCATTTATAACGTATGTCTTTGCACCAAGTGCATCAAATACGCTCTTTGCAATGTTCCATGCACTTCCGTTAGCACAGTCCAGTCCCACCTTAACGTCCTTGAATGAGTAAAGTCCCATTGAGATCAGATAGCCGATATATCTGTTTCTTCCGGAAACATAATCGACCGTCCTGCCTATCTCATCCTTCTTTGCAAAAGGTATCTCAGGATATTCCCTGCCCTCAAACACCAGCTTTGAATCGATGTAATCCTCTATCAGCGAAATAAGACCTTCGTCCATTTTTTCGCCGTTTCCGTTTATCAGCTTGATGCCGTTGTCGTAATAAGGGTTATGGCTTGCCGATATCATAACACCGCAGTTGAATTTATCCGTCTTTGAAATGTAAGCTACCGAAGGAGTAGTTGTAACGTGCATTATGTAAGCATCGCTTCCCGAAGCTACGATACCGCTGACGATAGAGTTTTCAAACATATAGCTCGAACGTCTTGTATCCTTTCCTATAACTATCCTTGAGCGCTCCTTGATGCCGTTCTTCTCATTCTCCTGCTTGTAATACCAGCCAAGAAATCTGCCTATTTTGTAAGCGTGGTCTGCCGTGAGGTTCTCGTTAGCCTCTCCTCTGAATCCGTCTGTACCGAAATATCTGCCCATACTATCCTCTCCTGTTTCAGTTGTACTGTTTTTTCTGTATAATGCTTGCGCCGTCTATCGCACCTGTTTTATAAATGCTTCCCGCAGGGATAACTCCCCTTACGCATGAAAGCGGATAGATATTTGTATTTGTGCCTATAACCGTTCCCGGGTTGAGCACGCTGTTGCAGCCTACCTCAACATAGTCGCCCAGCATTGCGCCGAACTTTTTCAGCCCCGTTTCAATATTCTCGCTGCCGTTGTGAACTACGACCAGCGTCTTGTCGCTCTTCACGTTTGAAGTTATCGAACCTGCGCCCATGTGTGATTTGTAGCCCAGGATACTGTCACCGACATAATTGTAATGCGGAGTCTGAACGTTATCGAACAGAATAACGTTTTTCAGCTCTACCGAGTTTCCTACAACGCAGTTTGCACCTACCAGCGCCGAACCTCTCACAAATGCACAGTGCCTTACCTCAGTGTGCGGCCCGATTATGCAAGGTGCGCCAAGGAATGCTGTCGGCGCAACTTCTGCGCTCTTAGCTACCCAGACATTCTCGCTCACCTCGTCATATTCCTCTTTGTCAAGGCTCTTTCCAAGCCCGATAATGAAATTCTTCAGTCCGCTCAGCGCCTCCCAGGGATAAGTGAACTGTGAAAGATAATCCTTTGCCAGTGTGTGTTCAAGGTCATAAAGCTCTTTTATTGTGACCATTTTCCGTTTCCCTCTTTCTGTAATAAGTAATTCCCAAACTAATATATTTTACCACACTATCGCATTATTGTCAACATCGCCACAAAAAAAGAACAGCCCTTTCGGACTGTCCTGTTTTATCAGCAGATCCTCGGCAAAAGCTCTCCACTCGGCTGTGCAAGCAAAGTCTGCGCACCGATCTCTGTCTCAAGTATCACCTTGCCCTCGTTTTCGGCAGTTACCTCGCCTATCACCGCAGCATTCGCAGAATACGGGCACTTGTGCAGCGCATCGAGCAAAGCCTGAGCCTTGTCCTTTGGCGAAAACACTACCAGCGTTCCCTCACACGCAAGATACAAAGGCTCAAGTCCGAGCATTCCGCAAACGCCCTTTACCTCATCAGCAACGGGAATGTCAGGTGCGTTCAGCTTTATGCCAACGCTGCTCTGCGAAGCTATCTCGTAAAGCACCGTTCCAACACCGCCTCTTGTCGCATCACGGATAACGTGAATGTCATCGGTCGCTTCAAACATCTTCTCTACCGTGTTCCACAAAGGTGCGCAGTCGCTCTTTACGTCCGCCTCAATGCCGAAATCGTTCCTCTCCAGCAGAATCGTGCAGCCGTGTCTGCCGATGTCACCCGTTACGATTATCGCATCACCGGGCTTTGCATACGTTCCCGAGGTGTGCGCATTCTCCATTACTCTGCCTATGCCGGTTGTCGTAATGAACACCTTGTCCACTTGTCCCTTGCCTGCAACCTTTGTGTCGCCCGCAACTATCTTCACGCCTGCCTCTTTCGCAGTCTTTTCCATAGCCGCAGCTATCTCCTCGAGCTTGTCCAGCTCAAAGCCTTCCTCGATAACGAATGCGCAGGTCATGTAAAGCGGCTTTGCACCCATGCACGAAAGGTCGTTGACCGTTCCGCAAATGCTCAGCTTGCCAATGTTTCCGCCGTTGAATTCAAAAGGCGAAACTATGAAGCCGTCCGTCGTGAATGCCAGCTTTCCTTTCTCCATCTCAAGTACAGCCGCATCATCAGCCGTAAATTCAGGGTTTGAAAAATGTGCCTTGAATACCTTGTCAATAAGCTCGGCGGTCTGCTTTCCGCCTGCTCCGTGTGCAAGGGTAACTACTTTATCACTCATTGTTTTTACTTCCTTTCATTTATACTATGCTAAATCAAAATTTAGTTTATTACAAACTATAAGGTGTGTGCCCGAAGGGGTTATAGGAC
>DFFV01000093.1:21865-32986 GCA_002371625.1 Ruminococcus sp. UBA3767 | reverse complement strand
CGCAGATGGTGCAGAAATTCTACGCTATAAAGGATGACAAGTCAATAAAGACGGGAACGATAGTTTCCACCGTATTTGCGGTGATAGTTGCAGGCGGCTGTTACTTCCTCGGAGGCTTCGGAAGGCTTTTTGCGGATAATGTCAACGGCTCACCAAAGGGCGGATTTGACGGTATAGTTCCGCAGATGATGGAAAAGCTGCCCTCGCTGCTGTTCGGACTGGTGATAGTGCTGGTGCTCTCGGCTTCGATGTCTACCCTATCGTCACTGGTGCTCACATCAAGCTCATCGTTGACTATCGACCTTATAAAGCCGTTTTCAAAGGACATGGACGAGAAAAAAGAACTGAAAACGATGCGTGCTTTCATTGCGATGTTCCTTGTTATATCGGTCGTTCTTGCGGTGATAACACTTGAAAACCCGAAAACCGTTATCTCAACGCTTATGTCTATCTCGTGGGGCGCACTTGCAGGCGCATTCCTTGCACCGTTTATGTACGGTCTTTTCTGGAAGGGCGTGACCAAGGCGGCTGTTATGACGAGCTTTATCTGCGGCGTTGGCATCACAGTGGTGCACATGTGCCTTTACACTCTCAAATGGGGCAACCTCGATCTTCCTCAGTCGATAGGCGGACTGAGCCTTGCTTCACCTATAAACGCAGGCGCTTTTGCAATGGTATTCGGACTTATAATCGTTCCCGTGGTATCGCTTATAACCAGGCAAAAGCCGGAGGATAAGGCTAACTCAGAGCAAGTATTTGAATGCTACAACAAAGAAAATGCCGATAAAGCAGTGGAAAAAGCATAATAACAACACAAATACCTGCGGAGACTGTCAAAAATGTGATGGTCTCCGTGTTATTTAATAAATATTTAACAGACTTAGATCAATAATATGATATAATAAAACTTGGAATAGGCTGTGCTCGATCCCGCTTTGGTGAGAGCATGGCAGGAAGTTTAGGAGATTCGGAAGGAGTGCGTGTTGAAAATGCGCAAAATTCGGCATACGGGAACTATTGTTATCCTTATAACACTTATTATGCTTGGACTGGCTTTCGGAGCTTTGAATTTTAAAGTCAGCACTGATTCAAACACTCCGTTCACCGTCAGCATAGATGCCTCGCAGCCGCAAGGCTCCAATGATTATCAGGTCAATACGATAATAACTAAAAACTGGATAAACGACAAAGGTACTGCAAGACAGACCTACGGTGCGCAGTACGACTGCACGGTAAGAAACAACACCGGCTACGATATTATCGACTGGACTATCGTTATTGACGTACCGGAGCGTGACGACATTGTTGTTGACAGCTACTGGAACGGCGAATATACATACAAGGACGGAAAGATAACCTTTAAGGCAGGAGAAAAGGTCAACCCTATACCAAGAGGACTTGATGCTTCATTCGGTGCGGTCATCATCTCAAAGGGACTGATGAAGTTTGAGAAATACGAGCTTACAGGCTGCCTTGACAGATCGATAACGGATTATTACAGCTTCTGGCTGATAATGGTGCTGTTCGTTGTTTGGTGCACATCGGTAGTGGCTTATATTCTTTACAGAGTGCGTGATATGCACTTTGAGAGATACAAAAAGAACATGGACAATATCATCTCGCAGTCGATGAACACGTTTGCGAACCTTGTTGATGCTAAGGACACTTACACCAAAGGCCACTCTACGAGAGTTTCATACTACACAGCGAGAATTGCTGAAAAAATGGGCTTCAGCGATGAAGAGGTGCGAAACCTCGGGTACATCGCCCTGATGCATGACTGCGGTAAGATAGGTATTCCGGACGATATACTTACCAAGCCTTCAAAGCTGACTGATGAAGAATTCAAGATAATGCAGGGACACACCACCTACGGTGGAAAGGTGCTCAAGGACTTTACGGCGATAAACGGTATCGTTGAGGGTGCGCTTTACCACCACGAAAGATACGACGGAAACGGCTATCCCAAGGGACTCAAGGGCACGGATATCCCGATATACGCAAGGATAATCTGTGTTGCCGATGCACTCGATGCGATGAACAGCGACAGGTGCTACCGTCCGCATCTGCAGCCCGATGTTATCAAGCAGGAGCTTAAAAACAACGCAGGCACGCAGTTTGATCCGGATGTTGTTGAATGTGCGCTCGAGCTTATCGAGGCAGGCAAGATACTGCTGGGGCTGCACGATAAAATGGGCACGCCAAACCTTGTAAAAGGTGACAAGGATAAGCACAAAAAAGACTGATATGATATAAAGCACCGCTGATATAACGCCAGCGGTACTTTTTTGCTGCCAAGCGGCGCATAAGAAAGCTCCCCTGCATGAAAACAGAGGAGCTTTGTTTGTATTCATTATTTGGTCAAGGCGCATTATTTTGCGCTTTCGGAGATGCTCTTTGCAAGCTCCTCGGGAACTACGCCCGTTCCGCCGAAAACTGCGGTGCTGTTTGCTTTCTTTTCAGCAAGGAATGCTTTCTGCTCTGCGGAAAGGCTTTCTTTGCCGTTTACCAGCAGCAGCGGTGCTTTATTGAGTGCGGCATAAACTCCGCCTGCAAGTGCATCGGGGAAATCCGCTCCCGTTGCTGCGCAGACCATACTGCCTGTAAGAACATCGGCAAACTTTTTATTGACCTCCAAGCAGGTCAGGTATCTGTTCTTGCCCGAAAGTCTTTCTGCCTTTTCGATTCCCAGTGCGGAAACTGCGCTGTTCATCATACTGTCAGAGATAACGCCCTCTCCGCCGATGACGTAGGCATTTTTCACCTTGCCCTTTACTGATCCAAGGTAAGCCTTGGTATCGGCATTCATCTCGCCGTCCTTGGTGAGATAGATTATAGGTGCGCCTTTGACTGCTGCTGCGGTGCTTGCGGAAAGCGCATCTGCAAAGTCAAGTCCGTAAACGAGGAATATTTCCTGCGGCTCGGCGTTGAGTTCCTTTGCGATCTCTGCGGCAGTTGAAAATCTCGACTGACCGAAAACTCGTTTTGTTGTGATGCCTTTACCCTTGAGCGCCTTTTCAACGCTTTCGCTGACTGCGCCCGTACCGCCGAGGATAACTGCATTTTTCACCTTGAGCCTATCTACCTCGGCAATAGTTTCATCGGGCAGTGCATCGGTATTTGTGAGCAGGATAGGTGCATTCAGCTTTGCTGCCAGCGGAACGCCTGCAAGTGCATCGGCATAATTCATGCCGTTTGCGATAACTGCCGTATCTGCGTATTCAAACAAGCCGCTTTCCTGAGAGATCTTTGCGGCTGTTTCAAATCTGTTGCTGCCTGCGAATCTTATATCACTTGCCGCAGGTGTTGTGTATGCTCTGATAGCAAGGTTGTCTACCGTGATAGAGTCCTTGCCGTTTGGCAAAACGTTCTCTATCGCTTCCTTTGGCAAGGTGTTTTCAAAAGTTGAGTATATATTCGCCTTTATCTTATCAAGAACAGTTGAATAATCAGACCATGTGCCTTTTTCACACAAAAGGTTCTCGCCCTTGTTTATAACGCCCTTTCCGCCGCAGACCGATGCGGGAACAGGTGCAACGCAGTACATCTTCTTTTCTTTATTCTCCTCATAATATCCGGTCATTTCCAATACTACGGCGTACCTATCGCCTTTTTTAAGGTCACACTTCTTATTAAGCGCAAATCTGTAATAACCGGGGCGGCGGAACTGTCTGCTGCCGCTTGTGAGCAGCTCGCCTGTTGTAGGATCATTTCCCTTGGGGTCCTTGTAGATGCTGTATTTAACTGCGGTACTTTCTGCCGGAGCATAAACCGATATCTCTTCAAGTGTCTCATCCTGCTGTGAAGTGAACACTGCTGCCGATGCATTCTTATCATCCTTATCAGCCGATAAATACGGCAGTACCGAGTCGCTGGTCATAAGGTCATACTGATTAGCGTTCTCAGCGTTCTTTTCGCTGTTTTTATAAAGGTCAATGCTTACAAAGCCGTCAAGACTGTGGTCGTAGTAGGAAACGTAATAGTAGCCGCTCTTATCTACACCAAAGCCAAAGGCGCCGGGACGTGAATATATCTTATTGCCGTTTCCATCGTCTTTTGCCGTTGCCTCATCCTCGGCGGAAACATAGCCCCAGCTGTTTTTAACTATAAATGCGCCGTTTGCAGGAGGGATAGTGTCAGGATCATCCTTGCCGTCTGCGCCCTTTCTTACAAAGTTTTCCTTTGCATAATTGTCATCATAGCCAACTACGGTCACTGCGTGATCCGCTCCGGTAGAATCGTTTACGTACTGCGCCCATGTAGTCTTATTTATATAGGTCTTTTTGCCGTCAGTATCCTGATGCCCGAGAACATCTCCGGAAACGAGTGTCATCATTGCATGACCCGTTGATATTTCCGTCTTTACCGCATCGAGATTTTCTTTGCTGAATTTATATTCAGCCCCCGGATCATCTGAATTGAGATTTATAGCATCAAACATCTTATACTGCTTTACATCTGCGACCTTAGGTACAAGACGGTACTTGGCATTCACCGGGATAGACCAGTCATCATACGCAGCGTATGAGTTGTTATTGCCTGAGGTATTAAGCTGTGCGAGCAGTTCAGGTCTTTGCTGGGGATCATCCCATAGTGCGTTGAACTGTTTTGTAAGCTCTTTTGTGCTTTTCCCAGTCATCATACTCATATAATCTAAATAAGAATTCAGATAATATGGCTTCATAGCTGTCATCTGCGCCTCGCTCGGAGCAGGATCGTTAGCTTCCCACTTGTTTTTGCCGATATAGGCGTATGGTGTTTCACCGTCTACCTTTGTCCTTTCGTCAACACCTCCGCCAAAACGTGCGAGCATCTCGACTCCCGTGCTTTGTTTGCCTTGCTTATCAAGCACTTCGGCAGCGTTGTCAGAAACAAACACGCCGTCACCTACCTGTGATGCAGGTATGCAAGTGCCAGAAACGTCGTCCTTGGTTATCGGCTGGTAAGCATAATACGCAATATACTTTTCGGAAAGATCGATCTGATCGTTCACCTGTCCGGCAGGAACGCCCAGATCGTTTGTATACAGATACGCTGTTTCCGCAATGGATGCTGTTGCAAACGCCCAACAGGTGCTGAAAGGCTGCTGCGCTTTTACGGGTGTTACATAGTTCTTTCCGTTCACATTGCGCAGATCAAATCTCTTGGGCAGTGTCGTGGTCTCAATGGGTATCCTGGGCAGTTCTATGCCTTCGCTTGCATACGCACTGAACGCTGCGCCTGCGCTTGTTGCCGCAAGGACAACTGCTGCGCACAAAGCGGTTAGCTTCCTGGCGATCGTTTTTTGTTTCATAGCTTTTCCTCCATTATATATTTTTCCGTCTATACAGATAAAATGCCTGCTGCGGACATTCCCCCAAAGCTCAGGCAGAACGCCCGAGAACAGGCGTTTATTATACTATATTTCTCTGTTTATCACAGAGCTGTCGTGTAATATATCAAATGGCTGCGGCACCTATTACCGCTTTAACAGTATAACTATAACATATATCACTTGATATTACCACCATTTTTTATGAATATTTTCACATTGCATCACAAAAAAGCGCCTTGATACGATAAATAACGCAGGCAAAACTGTAAAAAACAACAAAGGGAGTCTGAACGGATTTGTGCAAGTATACAAAAAAACTATTTGATGCCTTGTGGAGAATGACAACAGCTCGTGGCTGTGTTATAATATAGGGTAGGATTTTGGGAAAGTGAATTGAAATAACTACCGTAAATACGGTAACAACAGATTTTTTCATGAGGTGTGAGATGAAAAAAAAGAAAAAGAACAGAAAGCTTCTGTTTCAGTTTGCACTGGTGATAATACCGCTGTTCGTTCTGGCTATCGGTACGATAACGACTGTGATGTATCAAAATGTTACCAACTCGTTCCTTGAAGCACAGAACGGCGTTATAAGCACTATACTTAATGAAGCATACGATTCGGTGGATCCTGATGCGAATTATTACTATTTCGATTACTGGAAAGAACACCCCGATATACCCAGTTCCACAAAATACATTATGCTGAGCGAAGAAGACAACGACTTTCTGTTTAACTCCAGCATCCCTGATGACATTACAGAATCCGAATGGATACAAGATCAGAAAGCATCGATTCAGAGATACTTCGCAACCTTGCGGTACAGCCTTCTCGAATATCTGAGCTACGGTTCGAGAGCGGGCAACAAACAGCAGTATAACGAAATGTTCATCATTGATGTCAGCAACTCCGACGCAGGATTTGTATACTATGACTACAGGCAGAGCGGAAATGCCCTGAAGCTCGCCGATAAGGTAGATCTGGATCTTTCAAAGCAGCCCAACCTTAAAGATGCTATCGAAAGATGCTCAGGTGAGATAGTTTTTGACAAGGTTAAGGACTTCCCTACCGAGGGTATGCAGTACATCGGCTACAAGCCGATAATAGTTGATGGCAAGGTAGAAGCCGTTATCGGCGTTTCTTACGAATGGAGCAGCTTTCAGCAAATGATGTCCAAAACAACACGCATCACCTTTGTTGTTGGTATCGGCGGACTGCTGGTGCTTATGCTGATACTGTTGCTGTTCCTTTACATGAGAGCCATAAAGCCTGTCGGAAAAATACAGAAAAGTGTGCGTGAATACATCAAGACCAAGGACAGCAGCAAGGTAACAAGCGCTATGACCGATGTTAAGACTAACAACGAGATAGGGCTGCTCTCGGACAACATTGCCGAGCTTGCAAGGGAAATTGACGAATACACGGAAGAAAACATCAAGCTGGCAGGAGAAAAGGAAAGAGTTGAGACCGAGCTTGACATGGCAAAGACGATCCAGGAAAGCCAGCTGCCAAGCACATTCCCCGCTTTCCCCGACAGGACGGAATTTGACATTTACGCTTCAATGACTCCTGCTAAGGAAGTCGGCGGAGATTTCTACGATTTCTTCTTTGTGGACGATGACCATATTGCGCTGGTTATTGCCGATGTTTCGGACAAGGGCGTGCCTGCGGCGCTGTTTATGATGATGTCAAGGATACTGATAAACAACTTCGCAACTATGGGACTTGAACCGCACGAGATAATCGAACGCACAAACGAAAAGCTGTGCGAAAATAACGAACAGAAGATGTTCGTTACCGTATGGCTGGGTATACTTGAGATATCGACAGGAAAGATAACCGCTGTCAATGCAGGACACGAATACCCTGTTATAAGGCAGCCCGGCGGCAGCTTTGAGGTGTTCAGGGATAAGCATTGCCCGATAGTTGGCGGTATGGAGGATATACCATACAAGCAGTATGAGATAACTCTCCACAAGGGCGGAACACTGTTTGTTTACACCGACGGTGTACCCGAGGCTACAAACACCGATAACAAGATGTTCGGACTTGAAAGGCTCACGCAGTCGCTGAACGAACAGGCTGATGCTTCGCCAAAGGAGCTGCTGACAAAGGTGCGCAGCGATGTGGATAAGTTCGTCGGCGATGCACCTCAGTTCGATGACCTGACAATGCTGGCTATAAAGCTGCTTTGATATGAAACATAAGTACCCTGTAAGTTCAGCTTGCAGGGCACTTTTCGACACTATATCGCTAAATAATTAAACCTGGTATTAAAATTATTCATTTGCTATTGAATTCAAAGACACAATATGTTATAATAGATTAACGATCAAGCACGGGAAAAAGATATGTGCACAAAAGGAGGGGGAATACTATGACGTTTACCGGATATCTTACGCAAAACTGGGGACTGCTGATAGTTGTTTTCGGTATCTCGATAGTTCTTCTCTCGGATATACACCTTGAAAAGCGTATGATACACCAGATGGCCGTATCAAATATGCTCCTGCTGCTTTATTCTGTAACAAATTACATCGAGGCATATCTGGGCACACTGGAAAGCCACAATATATACCGAGCACCTTTGAGTGCAGTCAATTACAGCCTGATATCATTTATCCTGCTGATAGTTATAACTATCATGTATCCATCGCACCTGTTCATTATCTCTATACCTGCGATAGTGAACACGATAATGAGCTTTGTTTCGATACCGACAAAGCTGGTATTCTGGTTCGACAGCGATAATTTATTCCATAGAGGTCCGCTTGGCTACCTGCCGTATATCGTCAACGGTATGTACCTGCTTTACCTGTTCTACCGTATTTTCAGGAACAGAAAGCAGGAGCAGAGCAATATGGTGCTGCTCGGGTTTATGTCGCTGACATCGGTGGCTTGCTTTATAATGCCGCTGTATCTGAATTATCAGTCGGAGCACTGGTTCACGATAACGATAGCTATCGACCTGGCTTTGTATTACATCTATCTCCTGCAGCAGTTCACTATGGTAGATCCGCTGACAAAGCTGCTGAACAGACAATGCTATTACTCGGATCTGGAAACCTACTCTGATAATATCTCAGCCATAGTCGCTATGGATATGAACGGGCTTAAAAAGCTCAACGACAACGAAGGACACGTTGCAGGCGACAAAGGACTGAAAACACTTGCAAAATGCTTTATCAATGCAGCGCAGACAAAACAGCGTGTTTACCGCATAGGCGGAGACGAATATGTGATACTTTGCGTTGACTGCTCAGAGCAGCAGGTGCAGGCGCTGATAAAGCGCATAAGGACTGAGGTCGATAAGGTGCCTTATTCATGCTCGGTAGGATATGCGATGAAAGATAAAAACGAAACTATGGATGCACTGTACCGCCGTGCAGATGAGGAGCTTTACAAGGAAAAGCGCCAATACTACCAGCTTTCACAGGAGCAGGAAAACAAACAATGAGCTAACGATCCCCTTGGCTAAAAAGCAGGGGATCTTTTTTTGCCCCCTGTACAAATGCAGATATGTGTGTTATAATGTTGAAAAGTGAGGAATTGAAAATGAACAAAACAACAAGTATGACACAGGGCAGCATTTTTAAAAGTCTTGTGTATTTTTCTCTGCCTGTGCTGCTGGGCAATATTTTTCAGCAGCTTTACAACATGGCAGATACAGCTATAATAGGGCATTATCTGGGCGATGAGGCGCTTGCTGCGGTCGGTGCGGCTTCGCCTGTTTACGGGCTGCTTATAGGGCTGGCTTACGGGCTTACCAACGGCTTTGCGGTGGTTATCGCAAGGCATTACGGCGCAGGGGACGAAAAAAGGCTGAAAAGAGCGGTAAGCATTACCTATCTGCTTTCAGCAGCGGTAGCGCTGGTACTGACAGTTTCGGGCATAGTCGGGCTGGAGCCGCTGATGAAGGCGCTTAGCACGCCCGAGGATATTTTTCCGCAGACCGACAGATACCTGAGGATAATAATCACCTTCTCGGTGCTGACGATAGCTTACAATATGCTGGCAGGAATGCTCAGGGCAGTCGGCAACAGCAAGGCTCCGCTGCTGTTCCTGGTAATATCGGCACTGCTGAACGTGGGACTGGATATCCTTTTTGTGCGTGGGCTGAAAATGGGTGTGCCGGGTGCGGCTTACGCTACGGTAATATCGCAGGGGCTGTCGGTGTTGCTGTGCTTTATCTACGTTGTGAAAAAGTGCGGCTTCCTTGTTTTCAAATTCTCTCAGCTGAAGCCTGACAAGGCGATGATATCAGACCTTTCACTGACGGGACTTTCAATGGGGCTGATGTATGCGATAGTTTCGGTCGGCTCGGTGATATTGCAGGGCGCTGTGAATTCGCTGGGAACGGCTACGATAACCGCTCACACGGCGGCAAGAAAGATTGACGAGATATTTATGATGCCTCTTGGAACAATGGCTATTTCGTGCGCTACATATTCAAGCCAGAATTACGGCGCAGGAAAGACCGAAAGGGTGAAAAAAGGCGTTATCTGTGCGATACTTATTACGCAGGTGTGGAGCGCAGTTTCGGTTATTTTTGCACTGCTGCTGCGCAGACCGATGGTAATTGCCATCTCGGGAAGCAGCGACAGCACGGTCATCTCCTACGCTTCAAGATACCTGCTGTGGAATATGTCCTTCTACTTTGTGCTGGGCGTGCTGGTGGTAACAAGAACGAGCCTTCAGGGCATGGGCAGAAAGTTAGTCCCGATAATGGGCAGCGTGCTTGAATTTGTGCTGAAAATAGTGGTTTCGGCGTGGCTCGCACCGAGACTTGGGTACTTCGGGGTGTGTATATGCGAACCGATGATATGGATATTCTGCGCTGCGCTCGTGGGCGGAGATTTTGTTCTGATAATGAAAAAGCTCGGGCAGGATAAGAAAAAAAAGCGGTTACTTGACAATTCGGGATTGAAAAAATAAAATAAATGTGTTATACTCACTTTTGAAGGAGATAGATAATAAAAATAGAAAAGGGGGATATAATGCCAAATACAGGGGTACTTGTTGTTCTGGCGGTGATACCTGCTATTATCCTGATGATATACATTTATGCAAAGGATAAGGTAGAAAAAGAGCCTATCGGTATGCTCGTGGGGCTGTTCTTTCTCGGTGCGCTGACTATCTTTGGCGCAGCAGGAGGCGAGTATGCTATCCAAGAGGCACTTGTGCAGGTGCTGGACGAAAAATCGGTAGCATTCAATTTTGTTTTCTATTTCTTCGGGGTGGCGCTTTGCGAGGAAGGTATGAAATTCCTCGTGCTTCGCACAAGAACGTGGAAAAGTCCGAATTTCAACTACACATTCGATGCGATAGTCTATGCGGTAGTTATCTCGCTGGGATTTGCAACGTTTGAAAACATTATGTACGTTGTGGATTCGATGACATACGAGCTTGCTTTCTGGAGAGGTATCCTTTCAGTACCGGGGCACGCTATCGACGCTGTTTTCATGGGCCTTTTCTACGGCAAGGCAAAATACTTCGCCAGCATCGGCGATATGAGCGGTAAAAGCAGGAACATGGCACTTGCGTTTTTCGTTCCGCTGGCAACACACGGCTTTTATGATTTTTGCCTGTCGCTTCAGAGAGAATTTGAGCAGGCGATGCTTTTGTTCTTCGGATTTGTTATTATAACGACCATTGCTGCGATAATAAACGTACACGCATTCTCAAAGAAGGATACTGCGATACCGGGCATGGGTGTTCCCTTTTATCAGATGCCGGGCTACAACAACACCTACGCTCAGCAGACATATCCGCAGAGCAATTACCAGCCGTATAATCAGCCGTATCAG
>DFFV01000093.1:10211-21785 GCA_002371625.1 Ruminococcus sp. UBA3767 | reverse complement strand
AATCAGCCGTATCAGCAGCAGGGTTTCGCCCAGCCGTATAATCAGCCCTATCAGCAGCAGGGTTATGCCCAGACTTTTAATCAGCCATATCAGCAGCCATACAACAGCGGCAATTACTTCACGCCAAACGGCTACACGCAGGCAGGCAGCTTTAACAGTCAGAGCAATTTCAGCCAGCCAAGATATGATGCAAACGGGCGCCCTATCTACAACGGGCAGAACAACGGTCTGAACCGCTAAACAAAATAACTAACGTCCGCAGAGTGTTTTCTCTCTGCGGACGCTTTTGTTTTAAATATATTTTGTTATCGCTTCGTTGAGCTTTTCAAGGCTGATCGGCTTGCTGATATGCTCGTTCATACCGCTTTCAAGCGCACGTTTCCTGTCCTGCTCATAAGCATTGGCAGTCATGGCTATTATCGGTATGGCTGCTTTTTTCTCATCAGACAGCTTTCTTATGGTGCGTGTTGCAAGGTATCCGTCCATATTCGGCATCTGCACATCCATCAGGATCAGATCGTAATGACCTGCTTCGGCTTTTCCAAGCATCTGCACGCACTCCGCTCCGTCCCTTGCTCTTTCAACTATAACGCCCTCGTCCTCAAGCAGCTCGGCAGCGATCTCGGCATTTATGTCGTTATCCTCGGCAAGCAGTATCCTTTTGCCTTTGATCTCGCTGAGCTTTTCATCTGTGACCGCATTATCCTTTTCAAGCGCACTGCTATCGGCTATCCTGTGGGGAATGGTGATGGTAACGACCGTGCCCTTGCCCTTTTCAGACTCTATTTCTACAGTTCCGTTCATCATGGTGACGAGCTTTTTAACGATGCCCATACCAAGTCCCGTTCCGCCCACGCCCGAGGTGGTGCTGTCGTTTTCTCTTGCAAAATCATCAAATATATGCTCAAGAAATTCCTTTGAGATGCCAACGCCTGTATCCCTTGTCTGCATCTGTATACGGCACCAGCCCTCTTTATCGCTTTCAAGCTCACGGGAAGTCATTGTTATAGTGCCGCCCGCACGGGTATACTTTATTGCATTTGAAAGCACATTGAGCTGTATCTGGCGTATCTTTACGGGATCGGCATAAACATAATAGTGGGTGACCTCACGCCTGTAAATGAACTTTTTGCCCTGCCTGCGAGCCTGCTCATCAAATACGATGTATGCGCTTGAAAGCACCTTCCTGATGTCACAGGGCGTTTCTCTCAGAACTTCCTTTCCGCTTTCAATGCGTGACATTTCAAGCACGTTGTTTATCAGGTCAAGCAGATATTCGCCCGATGCCTTTATATTTGCAACGCTGTTTTCAAATTTCTCCTTATCCTCCCTGCTGCGCTCAAGCACATCGGTATAGCCGATTATTGCATTCATAGGTGTGCGGATATCGTGGCTCATATTCAGCAGGAAGCTGGATTTTGCTTCGTTTGCGGCGTTGGCGGCGAGCATTGCCTTTTCAAGCTCCTTTTGCTGCCTTTTCTGCTCCCTTATAACCGCATCAACATCAGCGCAGCCGAAAATGAACTCGTTATCATTTATGGGAACGGCTCTTATCTCGCAGAACCTGCCCTGATAGTTTCTCACAACTCTTGAAGTTATCACGCCCGAGGTGAGTATCTGCTTCATTCTTTCGTAGGTGGTGTTTTTGAGCACATCATCAAGCTCCTCGGGTGAAACGATCGCTTTAAGTATCACCCGCCTGCCGTTCTCATAGTCAAGAGATTCGATATTATCGGGCATCTGCGAAGCTATAACGCTGCTCATGCGGTATATCTTTGTAACGCCGTTTTCTATATCGGTATCAAAAACGACCTCGTAATCTCCGGTAAGTGCCTGGAGCACATCAAGGGTATTTTTGAGCCTTTCCTGATAAAGCTGCTCACGCTCTTTCTGCTCGAGCTTGCTGTTCACTACCGCTCCCCTGTCGTAAAAGAATGAAACTATGAGTGCGATTATGTATATTACTCCGACCTGTGCCACAAGCTGCTGAAGGGCTATATTCACCGAGTTTGGCTGAACATTTGCATCCTCCTGCACATTAGTGGGATTTATAAGCAGCAGCCTGTCGAACGAATGCATAACTATTGCAGCCGAAACAAGAAAGAATACTGCCACAACTATAAGCATAAGCATATCAGCTCTGGTTTTATGCTCGTGCTTATACTCGATGACCTCACGATATATTCTCAAAAAATACTTTGATGCAAAAATGTGATATGCTGCCAGCGTAACAAGAAGCGATACTACCCAGACGGCTATATGCCTTGCACTCGGTTCCAGCGCACCGAGCAGACTTGCGCCTGCTTTTGGGAAAAACGCCTTCATTGCGCCGCTTACGAGCAGGCTGTGAAGCAGTGTTGCTATAACTGCATTGACTGCCGCAAACAGACCATACAGCTTTTTGGTTTTAACGTATCTGAACGTTGCCGAGAACATCAGTCCTGTCAGAAATCCGAACAGCATTCTCGTTCCAATGCACAAAATAAGGCTGCTCACAGGCTCAGAGCTTTTCCACGGGGAAAAGATAATATCGGCGTAAGCTGTTGCAGTAAGGCTTGCTTTCCACATACTCGTCAAGCCGAACACAAGTCCTGTTATCATTCCGCCGAAAGGACCTGTAAGCATTGCGGCGATAATAACGGGGATATGGACGGTAGTCATTGAGATAGGCTCGATATTTATGTACCCGAAGATCGAGAACGAGAATATAAGGCTGAGCGCCACACAGATATTGAGTATCTTTATCATGTCGCTGCGCCTCTGTTCTACGCCGAACGCTGTGAAAAGGTCGGAAAAGTGCTTTTTATACGTTCTTTTTTTGATTAACATTGCTCCGCCCCCTATCAGAATGATGTTTATATAAGTTTACCACACTTCTGTGCATTTTTCAACAGCATTTAAAAACAAAAAAGGAAAGTCCCGTTAAGAGACTTTCCTTTGTGTTATTTTATTGTCAGCCTACTATCGCTTTGACTGCGCTGTCGGAAACAAGTGCTGTTCCGCCGAATGTGACGGTATTAGTTTCCTTATGCGTATATGCGTAGGTATGAGCCGAGGTAGTATCCTTGCTCGTTGCAAGCAGGAGCGGACACTTATACTTCATTGCAAGAGGTCCTCCGCACAAGCCGTCAGGGAAGTTGAGTCCGTATGCGACTGCCATTGTCGGAGCGCTTGCAAAATACTTGTTTGCGACCATGAGCGAGGTCTCATATCTGTTCGAGCCGCCAAGTCTTGTAGGTGTAGCAAACTTTTTGAGCGCCTTGATCGACGATTCTACTCCTGCACTGACTGCGCCGTTTCCGCCGACGATAGTTATCTTGGTGCTCTTGAGGCTCTTGAGATATGTCTGCTGTTCGGCGGTGAGAGAGTTGCCCGAAACAAGAAGTATAGGCAGACCTACCGCAGAAGCAGAGAGTGCATCGGGGTAATCCATTCCCGAAGCTACAAGTATCTCCTGGTTGGTGACTTTTGCTTCCTTGAGGACGAGCAGGTTCGTTTCAAACCTTGTCTTTCCGCCAAGTCTTACGACCTGATTTGTAGTCTTATAGATAGCCTTGAGCTTTTTCTCGGTATCGGCATTTACCGCACCCGTACCGCCTACGATATAGATCTTTGCGGTGCTTGCGGCATTTGCCTTGATGTAGTTCACGATAGTTGTTGTTTCGCTCGGTGCGGTGATAAGGATAGGTGCATTCTTGACCTTTGCAAGATATGCCGCTGAAAGTGCATCGGCATTGCTCGTTCCGCTTGCGATGATAACGCTTGTGAACGCCTTATTGCCGTTTTCCTTTTTAAGCTGTGTTGCTATCGCCATTGATGTTTCGTATCTGCTCTTGCCGAAAAGGCGCAGGCTGAGCTTATTGACAGCCTCGGTCTTTGTTTTCTTGCAGGCTGTGCAGGTATATGTTTTAACGCCCGTCTTGATAACAGTCGGCTGAGTGGTGATCGTTCCGCTGTTCCACTTATGACCTGTCGGGTTGGTGTAGGTATCCTTATAGCTTGTTTTGCACTTTGTGCAGGTATGAGTGGTATAGCCCTTAGCGGTGCAGGTCGGTGCTGTTACCTTGGTGGTATAGCTGTGACCTGTTGCATTTTTATAGGTATCCTTATAGCTGTAACCGCAGGAGCAGGTATGCAGGGTGTAGCCCTGATCGGTACAGGTAGGTGCTACGACCTTTGTGGTATAGCTGTGCTTATGGGTGGTCTTGGGGATAGTTGCGGTCTCTTTTGCTCCGCATACGGTACAGGTATGCTCCTGAGTACCTGTTGAGGTCTCGGTAGCAGCCTTTATTACCTTCCAGCTTCCCCACTTATGATCGACCTTGCTCTTTACATCAGTCTTATAGGTATGGCCGCATACCGAGCACTTATGCTCTGTGTAGCCATCAGCTGTGCAGGTAGGTGCATAAGTTTTGGTAACATAAGTATGGTTGCCTGTTGCGGGGATAGGCACTGACTTGACGTCTGAATAAGCCTTTCCGCCGAAGTTTACAGTTGCGTTGTAGGTCGTGCTGCCTTCTGCTGCGCAGGTAGCTGCCTTGACGGTCTTGCTTATCGAAGCGTTTATCGTTTCAACGTGATCTTCTTTTGTACACTTGAATGTCGCAGTTGCGGAAGAATAGTCAGCTGCCCATTTCCACTCCGGAGCTTCGCCAAAGGTGTGACCTGTTGCTGCTTTGTAGTTATCGTTATAACTGTTTCCGCACTTTGAGCAGGTATGCTCGGTATATCCCTGTGCGGTGCAGGTAGGAGCTATGGTTTTTGCAACGTAGTTATGACCCGTTGCTGCGATAGTCTCGGTCTTTGCAGCGGTGTAATTCTTGGAATTGAATGTGACCGTTGCTGTGTAAGTTTTTACGCCTGCTGTTGTGCAGGTAGCCGAAGTAGTTTCAGCCGAAGTTATCTTAGCTGATACGCTCTGTGTTGCTCCGCACTTTGAGCACTTGAATGTAGCTGTTGCGCTTGTTGTGCCGTTCCAGCTCCATGTCGGTGTTCCCCAGCTGTGACCTGTTGCTGCGATAGTCTCGGTCTTGGTAGCGTAATAATTCTTGGAATTGAATGTGACCGTTGCTGTGTAAGTTCTTACGCCTGCTGTTGTGCAGGTGGCTGCCTTGGTGACCGAGGAAGCTATGGTCGCTTTTGCAGTCTGAGTTGCTCCGCACTTTGAGCACTTGAATGTTGCGGTCGCACTTGTTGTGCCGCTCCAGCTCCAAGTCGGTGTTCCCCAGCTGTGACCTGTTGCTGCGATAGTCCCGGTCTTGGTATCGTAATAATTCTTGGAATTGAATGTGACCGTTGCGGCGTAAGTTCTTACGCCTGCTGTTGTGCAGGTGGCTGCCTTGGTGACACTTGATGTGACCATTGCATCTACCGTTCTTGTGTCACCGCACTTTGAGCACTTGAGATTTACCTTTGCAGAACTATAGCCCGACCAAGTCCACGATGAAACTGCATAAGAATGTGTGCAGTTGAGCTTAGGAATGACCACAGTCTTGGTATCGGTATAGCTCTTGCCGTTATATGTTGCTGTTGCCGTGTAAACGGTCTTTCCGTCTGCTGTAGTAGTGGCAGGCGTTGTTTTTGATGTTATAGTTGCATTAACTGTTTTTACGTCAGTACACTTGGTGCACTTGAATGATGCCGTTGCGCTTGCTGTGCCGTTCCACGACCATGTAGGCGTTGTGGAATAGCTGTGACCTGTTGCTGCGATAGTCTCGGTCTTGGTATCGTAATAATTCTTGGAATTGAATGTGACCGTTGCGGCGTAAGTTCTTACGCCTGCTGTTGTGCAGGTGGCTGCCTTGGTGACACTTGATGTGACCATTGCATCTACTGTTCTTGTATCGCCGCACTTTGAGCACTTGAGATTTACCTTTGCGGAAGTGTAGCCCGACCAAGTCCACGATGAAACTGCATAAGAATGTGTGCAGTTGAGCTTTGGTATGACAACGGTCTTGGTATCGGTATAGCTCTTGCCGTTATATGTTGCTGTTGCCGTATAAACGGTCTTTCCGTCTGCTGTGGTAGTGGCAGGTGTTGTTTTTGATGTTATAGTTGCGTTAACAGTCTTGGTATCTGTGCACCTTATGCACTTGAATGATGCCGTTGCGCTTGCTGTGCCGTTCCACGACCATGTAGGCGTTGTGGAATAGCTGTGACCTTTGGCTGCTATTGTTTCTGTTTTCTGGTCTTTAAAATTCTGGCTGCCGACAGTTGCAGTTGCGGTATAGGTTTTTGTGCCTGTTGCTGTGCAGGTAGAATCCTTTGTGACCGAGGACGAGATATTGGCACTTACCTGTGTCGTTTCGCTGCACTTTGAGCATTTCAGCGTTACCTTTGCTGCGGTGTAGCCTGTCCATGCCCATGAAGATGCTGTATAGCTGTGTGTGCAGGATGTACCAATAGAAACGAATGTAAAGTTGTTATCTTTAGCATACTTTTCAGCTGCCGAGCCTTTATAGCCCTTTATAGTAAACGATTGGATCTTTGTAGCCTCATCAAACATACTTGCTTTGGTATAACCCACCGACTGAGAACCCAGGTTTGTTACCGATGCGGGGATAGTTATTGTTTTAAGCTGCGGACAGAAAACAAAAGCCTGTGCTGCTATTGATTGAGTACCCGAGTTGAGTGTTATGCTTGTGGCCTTGCAGTATATAGTATCTGCAGGGATAGATTTGACCGTTCCCGGTATATTAAGGCTTGTCTTATCATAAGGGCACCAGATAATAGCTGTCTTCGCCTTGTTATAAAGCACTCCGTCAACAGAACTGAAGCTGCTGTTGCCCGAGTCTACCGTTATCGTCTGCAGCTTGGTGCAAAGGTCGCCCAGGCTCTCATTATCAGGCGAGCCGAATACTTTAGAGCTTACGCTGGTAACAGAAGCCGGTATAGTTACAGATGTGAGCGAGGTGCATCCGCAGAAAAGATTGGCAGGTAATGTCTTTATACCGTTTGGCAGCTTCATGGTCGTCAGCTTGATACAGCCGTCAAATGCTGCCGAGCCGATAGATTCGATATCTCCCTTGAACGTCACGCTCGTGAGCGCCTGACAGTATCTGAAAGCACCCTCCTCTACTGTCTTGACAGAGCTTGGGATAGTAACAGATGCCAATGTGGTATTTGCTTTCAGGGTACTTGCCAGTCTCTTGACAGATGTTACAGTCTTGCCATCTATGGTTGGAGGTATGGTGATAGATGTACTGCTGCCGTTATATCTTGTGATCTGTGCAGTCCCGTCGCTAAGCTCGGTATATGCATAATCACCGCTTGTAATTGCGCTTGCAGTTATTGATGTTTCACTGCCGAAAATGCCTTGGGGAAGTGCTGCTGCCGAGCCGAACATCATACACAGCGCCAGCGCAGCCGAAAGGATCCTTTTTTTCATTCTTTGCACCTCATTCATTTCATTCACAATAACACTATTTCCAATTGACAATCCTATTAAATCCACACATTTATTCATTATAATTATACAACAAATCATTTGTAAAGTCAATGAAAATAATGCTATTTGGCTGTTTGAACAAAACGGGCACAAATAAAGGGTAGCTAATTATTGCTTACAGCATACTTTCTCTCATTTTTTCTATTATTTTCTTTTCCCTGCGTGACACCTGCACCTGAGTCATGCCCAGCACCTTAGCGGTCTGCGTCTGTGTAAGCTCCTTATAATAGCGCAGGTATATCAGCTTTTTATCCTCCCTTTCAAGCGCACCAAGCGTCTGCCTGAGCGACAGCTTTTCGGTTATTTCCTCATCGGGCGCACCTACGGGTATATCTATCTGGCGTGTGCCGTCCTCGCCCTCATCGGTAAGGCTGAGAGTATACTGACCTGCACCGAGCGAGAGTGCCACATTTTCCTCGCTTTCGCCCGAGAGCTGCGCAAGCTGTGAGATGCTCGGCTCACAGCCGTTGTCTGCGGTATAGCTCTCACGCAGCCGTGAAAGGCGCAGGTAAAGCTCCTTTATGCTGCGTGAAACTTTTACCGTTCCGCCGTCACGGAAAAGGCGCTTTATCTCCCCGAGGATAACGGGAACGGCATAGGTGGAAAACATGACTCCCCTGCTTTTATCAAATGCCTTTACCGCCTTGAGCAAGCCTACGCAGCCTGCCGAATAAAGCTCCTCATACTCTATGCCTCTGCCGGTGAACCTGTTTGCGCAAAGGTGCACCAGCCCGAGATTATCCTCTGCTGCGGGGGAAGCTGCCGAGGGCTGTCCACGCTTGCTCATTGCTCACTTCGCACAGTGACGCTTTTTGTCAGCGTGACTGTTGTTCCCTTGCCTACGCTGCTTTTCACCCTGACCTTATCCATAAAGCTCTCCATTACCGCAAAGCCAAGGCCTGCCCTGTCCTCATCGGGACGAGTTGTGAAAAGCGGCTGCATCGCCTTTCCTATATCTGCGATGCCGCAGCCCTTATCGCTTATGCGTATGGTTATGGTGTTGTCTTCAAACACCTTTACGCAAAGCTCTATTTTTCCGACTGCATCGGGGTAGGCGTGGACGATGCAGTTTGTGACCGCTTCGCTGACTGCGGTCTTGATGTCGGCAAGCTCATCGACCTTAGGATCAATAAATGATACGAAACCACTGACTGCAATTCGAGCAAAGCGCTCATTGTGAGATAAACTGGGAAAAACGACCTTCATCTCGTTAATTTGCCGTTTCAATTTTCATCACCTCCTGCTGCTGTGTAAGCTCGTAATCATCAACTATTTTTGCAAGCCTGCCCACTCCCGAAACACGCATCACCTTTGCGATATAGCCCGGAGTTTTTGCAATGACCAGCTTTCCGCCCTTTTCGTTCATCAGCTTGTATCTTCCCATAACAAGCCCTATCCCCGAGGAATCCATAAAGGTAACAGCTGCAAAATCAAGTATCAGCTCCTTTGGATCGTTCTCCTTTATGGCTATGTCTATCTCACGGCGTATCTCCTTGGCGCTGTGGTGGTCGATATCGCCCGAAAGCAATGCACAAAGTGTTTCTGCGGCCGTGATAAATCTTACGTTCATGAAACCATTCCTTTCATATTTTTTCTCTGCGTGAATATGATAGCATATACTGCACACGGTTTTTGTCGCATTAACGCAGCAGGAAAAAACTGCATTTTTAAAGTACGGGCTTTGGAAAAATAACGAACTTTTTGTGTATAAACGGGCTTTATGCGCATTATTGCTTGCAAGAATGAAAAATATATGTTATAATCACTTTGTGTGAAAATTACGGAAAGGACGTTAATAAAGATGAAAAAGAAAAAAACGCTCCTTGCTATACTCTCCTGTGCAGCTGCACTTTTAGTTACAGGCTGCGGCAAAAGTGTATCAAAGAGCGATCTTAATTCCGTCAAAGCACCTGATGAATCATCTTCAAAGGTGGAAACTACCACGACATCATCGCAGAAAGAAGACGAGAAGCCAAAGGAAGATAAAATACCCGACATTCCCGACCAGACCATTATCGGCAGCGGTATGACATACACCAAGTTCTCATCGACCAAGGAGGCTGAGGACGGAAAGCTGTCAGGCGGTGCAAAGGTGGCAGCCACACGCAAGGACTACCACGGAAAAGGCTATGTTACGGGCATAAAGACAAAGGATCAGTGGAGCGTTGAATTTGACCTGCCTCAGTCACAGTATTATCACGTCGGCATCGTTTTAGCTTCGGACGAGGCTAAAAAGAACGGCATAGTTTGCGACGGCAAAAAGCTGAGCGATTTTACCACAACAGGCAACGGTCAGTTTGAGATAATCACAGTGCTCAACTGCTATATCGAGCAGGGCAAGCACACGGTAACTATCGAGATCCCCGACGAAAAGCTGGACATAGACTACTGCTTTATGACTGCGAGCGAGGACATTGCAAAGCTGGATCTTACGCTCAAAGATCCCGCTCTTTCAAATAAGAATTCGGACGATAACGCAAAGGCGCTTTACAATTATATTTGCTCGGTCTACGGGAAATCGGTTCTGCTTGCGCAGCACGACACTGTCAGCGCAACGCTTGAAAGCGACATGATGTACAAGACTACGGGCAAGCACCCTGCGATACGCTTCGGTGATCTTATGAACATTACCGACAAGGACTCGGCAGAGATCATGCAAAAGGAGCTTTCCTGCGCTGAAAAATACGCCGAGCAGGGCGGTATCGTGGCATATATGTGGCACTGGAACGCACCATCGGACAAGAGCAGCTGTTACATCGCAGAAACGGATTTTGATCTTGCAAAGGCTGTAACAGAGGAAAATATTGCGCAAAAGAGCATTGAGGAGCTTGAAAAGCTAGCTGCGGACAAAAAGATCTCACCGCAGTGCCTTGCGCTGATAAAGGATATGGATACCGCTGCGCAGACGCTTGCATCGCTGCGTGACAAGGGGATACCTGTTATATGGCGGCCGCTGCACGAGGCGAGCAACGGATATTTCTGGTGGGGCAAGGACGCAAAATCATATAAATGGCTGTGGAAGCTGATGTACACACGCTACACCGCATACCACAAGCTGAACAATCTGATATGGGTATGGAGCGCACAGAGCGACCAGTGGTATGTCGGCAACGATATGTGCGATATGCTCTCGGTGGATATTTACACCGAAAACGACGAGGACAGCGCAGTTGCGAACCTTGTTTACCTGCAACGAATATCACGCAACAAGCCCGCTGCGATAACCGAATGCGGCAACTTCCCCTCTATCCAGAACATAGCAGACAGAAAGGCTTACTGGTCATTCATAGGGCAGTGGGGCGCAAACTATGTGCTCAAGACAGACGGCACGCTTTCGCAGGAGCACAACACCGAAAAGGCACTTCAGCTGATGTACAACAACAACCTGACGATAACCCGTGAAAAGCTGCCTTTGCCGGCAAAAATGAAGGAAGACCTGCAAAAGCAGGAGCAGCTTGCCAAGGAAAAAGCCGAAAAAGAAAAGGCTGAAAAGGAAAAGAAGGAAAAAGAAAAAGCATCGTCGTCTTCATCCAAGGCAGAATAAAAACAAAAAACCTCCGCATAATAGCTATAAAAGCTGTTACGGAGGTTTTATTTATGACAGGAATGAGCGTGAGCAAAGCGCAGTATGAAAAGATGTACAAGCGAGCGAGCAAGCCGACGCATTGGCAGATGACTATACCAAAAGCGTTTTTTGTCGGCGGTGGGATATGTGTTATAGGGCAGGGGCTGGGCGATGCCTACAAGTATTTCGGGCTGGAGCAGAAAACGGCGCTGTTGTGCGTTTCGGTAACGCTGGTGTTCCTTTCGGCTCTTACAACCGCACTTGGCTGGTACGAAAAGCTGGCAAAGCACGCAGGCGCAGGAACGCTTGTGCCCATAACCGGCTTTGCAAATGCTGTTGCGGCACCTGCGCTGGAATTCAAGACCGAGGGGTTCATAACAGGGCTTGGCGCAAAAATATTTGTTATATGCGGTCCGGTGATCCTCTATGGAACGCTCGCAGGCGTGATATATGGCATCATCTACTACGTAATGACATAATTGTTACTAACACAAATCAGAATATGTAGGAGCTTTGCTCCATTTATTATTTCTTACTTTTTAAATCAGAATTACAACTTATG
>DFFV01000093.1:0-10014 GCA_002371625.1 Ruminococcus sp. UBA3767 | reverse complement strand
TCTTTTGCCGCCACCCGCTCAAACGGTGATCAAAAGGAAGGGGAGATTTTTATATATCAAGAGATATCAAGCGACTTCCACCGCCACTTTCAACAGTTCAGGAGGATAATTTCGCCGTTCCACACAATTGACAAGAACCCGAAAGCGATGTGAAAAATCACACAAAATAATAGCCCGGAGCGACACAAAAGCCGCCGTCATATCATTCCTATATGCGACGGACAAGCGGTGCCGCCGCTGCGGCAAATTCTGATTTATCCTATCAGCAGCACAAAAATAAAAAAGGACAAATTTTTTTTGCTTACCCCCTTGACAAATAGAAAAAAATGTTGTAACATAACATTGTTACGTAACGCCGTTATGTCAGGAGGATAAAAAATGTCTGTCACTAACGAAAGCCGTGAAAGGCTGCTTGAATGTGCAAAAAAGGAGTTTCTTGAAAAGGGCTTTGCCAAAGCCTCACTGCGCAGTATCTGCTCGCAGGCAGGGTTTACAACGGGCGCTGTGTATTTTCTTTTCAAGGATAAAAACGGGCTGTTCGAGGCAGTTGTTTCGGGACCGCTGGGGGAGCTTATGCAGCTTATGCAGTCACATTTTGCGCAGGAGGAACACTCTGATATTTCAGCCTATTCGCACGTTTCGGGCGACCACGATTTTTTTGCCGATGAGATGGTGACCTTGCTTTACAGCCACTATGACGAGATGATGATACTGCTTGAAAAGTCGCAGGGCTCGCAGTTTGAGAACCTGCCCGACAGGGTAGTGGAAATGCTTGACAGAGGATATGCAAAGTCGGCTCAGGCGTATGCCGATGCCGTCGGCGGCAAGCGTGTGAATAAGTATATGATGCACTGGTTCAGTCATATCCAGGTAGATGCGTTCATCCATCTTCTCACGCACGAAAGCGATATGCAAAAGGCAAAGGAAAAGATAAAACCCGTGCTTGATATGCTCGTCAAGTCGTGGGTGGAGTTCATTCTTGAAGACGATAAGTGAGAGCAGTGAAAGCTGCTCTTTAAAATAACAAACAGTTAGCCACAACTAACAAATACGGAGGTATCTATTATGTATCTTGAGGTAAAGGATCTTAAAAAAAGCTACGGCAAGGATCAGAGCTATATTCAGGTGCTGAAGGGAGTTAATACGTCGGTGGAGAAAGGGCAGATGTGCGTTATCCAGGGCACGAGCGGTTCGGGAAAATCCACGCTGCTCAACTGCATCGGCGGACTGGACGAAATGGACAGCGGTTCGGTCACAGTAGACGGTAAAGAGATATTCGGGCTTAAACCTGCCCAGCTTTCCGATTACCGCAGGGACAACATCGGCTTTATATTCCAGTTTTACAATCTTGTGCCCAACCTGACGGTAAGGGAGAATATCAAGGTCTGCGAGTATCTTGCTCAGTCGCCGCTTGATATGGACGAGCTGCTTGATACGCTCGGACTTACCGAGCACCAGAACAAGTTCCCTGCGCAGCTTTCGGGCGGACAGCAGCAAAGGTGCGCCATTGCCAGAGCACTTATCAAGAATCCCAAGCTGCTGCTTTGCGATGAGCCGACAGGCGCACTTGATTCCAAGACCTCACGGGATATCCTCGTGCTGCTTGAAAAGATCAACGCAAAATACGGCACAACAATGCTCATCGTTACCCATAACAATTCAATAAAGAATATGGTGCATAAGGTCATCTTCCTGAAAGACGGACTTGTTACAAAGGATTACGAGAACGAGCAGCGTATCCCTGCCGCAGAGCTGGAGGATTTGTAAATGAACAGAGTATTGAAAAAAAGGCTCAGCCGTGACCTTAAAAGCAACCTGGGAAGGTACCTTGCACTTGTCCTGCTCATCGTAATGGGTATCTTTCTTGTGGTCAGCATGGTCGGCTCGGCAGATTCCATAATCAGCGGAACTGAAAGCAAAGCAAAGGATTCCAATGTCCAGGACGGTCAGTTCAGCGTGTTCGTTCCGCTAACTTCCGATGAGCTTGAAAAGCTCTCCGAGGGCGGCACGGTGATAGAGCAGGAATTCTATATCGATATGCCCGTTGAAAACGGCAAGGTGCTGCGCCTTTTCAGGAACAGAGAAAAGACCGACCTTGTTACCGTCTGCGAGGGCAGAAATGCACAGGAAAAAGGCGAAGCCGTCATTGAAAGGCGCTTTGCCGAGGTGAACGGATATAAGGTAGGGGATACCGTCACAGCAGGCGGTGTGCAGCTGGAGATAGTCGGCATAGGCACAGCTCCCGATTATGATGCGCCGCTGCGAAGCCTTGCCGATACGGGCGTTCAGTCAGAGGTGTTCGGTCTGCTTTTCGTAACGCAGGAGGAGTACGACCATATCCGTGACGATACTCAGCAGAAGGCGCAGGAGTATAACTATTCCTTCCGCCTCGGAAAAGACGTTACCGCAGACGAGCTGAAACAGAAGATCAAGGACCTTGAGTTTGATTACACCAAGGTCGAGGATAAGTATTTCAAGGAATCTGTCAGCGAATTGCTCGATGCAAAAGAGGAGATAGAAAAAGGCGTTTCGCAGATACATTCGGGCGCAGGCGAGCTTTCGGGCGGGCTTGAAAAGCTGGATAAAAACAGCGCCGGGCTTGAAAATGCCGCACAAAAGCTGTTCGACGCTTATCTTGCGCAGGCAAACAGCTCCATTTCAGCTCTTGCTCAGGGCACAGAGCTTACCGGGAGCAACTATTCTCAGCTGCTTGGCGAGCTTGCCAAAAAAGATACCTCGGGACGTGCGGCTTCGCTCAAAGCCGACCTTGACAGCTTAGCTGCTTTCAAAAACGGCATCACCGAGTATACATCATCCGTGAACAAAGCAGCCAAAGGCTCGGGTGAGCTTTACAGCGGCATAGACGAAATGAAAAAGTACACCGAAAAGCTAATCGAAAAGGAATTTGTGGTCGATATAGACAACCTCACTTCATTCCTCAAAGCCTCCGAAAACGGCAGGATAGCCGCAGCCGCAGGAGATGTTATAATGAACAAGGTCGGAGGTCTTGTCGCAGGCGTGATCGTTCTTATACTGTTTGCTTATGTTATCTCGGTGTTTGTCGTTCATCAGATAGAGCAGGAGTCGGGCGTTATCGGCGCACTGTATTCACTTGGAGTAAAAAAGAAAGACCTGCTGCGTCACTACATATCCATGCCAACAGCCGTTGCCTTTGTCGGCGGACTTCTCGGTACACTTGTCAGCTTCACGCCGATAGGTATTTCCTCGCAGATGGATAAAAGCTACTCCTATTTCTCACTGCCCGATGTTGATATCATCATACCGCCGTATCTTGTCATCTACGGGCTTGTTATGCCGCCGCTGATAAGTGCGGCAGTAAATACCCATGTTATAAACAAGCGTCTCTCTCAGACAGCGCTCTCGCTCATCAGAAACGAGCATAAGGCAGCAAAGTTCCGCCGGTTCAGGATCAAGTCGCAGAACTTTGAAAGAGTATTCCGCATCAGGCAGCTCGTGCGTGAGCTTCGCTCGTCTATCACGGTCGTGCTGGGTATGCTAATCTCGAAGCTGCTCATGCGCAGGATCTCAAGGATCACTCCCGCAGAGGTGCTAAAGAACAGAGAATAATCAAAAAAAGTGCAGCACGTCTGCACTTTTTTGCCCTATTGACAATCATCAGAAATAGTGTTATCATATTATTAGCAGCAGTTTGCTGCGATTTTTAAAGCAAAAAGTTAGCCAAAGCTAACTAACTAAACTCAAACGGCGTAAAACCGTATTAAAGAAAGGATGTTTATTATGAGTTTTGTGAAGAATGCAGCAGTTTTTGTCGGAGGCGTGGTTTTCGGTTCACTGGGCTTCAAGCTGCTTGGCAGCAAGGAAGCAAGAAATGTTTATGTGCATACCACAGCAGCAGCTATCCGTGCAAAGAACAGCGTAATGACTGATGTTACAAAGGTCCGTGAGGGCTGCGGAGATATCGTTGCAGACGCAAAGCAGCTCAACGAGAAAAAGCATGCCGCTCAGGAAGCAAAAGCCGAGATCATCGAGGACGAAAGCGAAGCCGAAAAGTAATGAGATGCAGTATTTTACATGAAAGTAAAGGGCGTATCCGTGTCCATGTGATGCGTCCCTTTATGTCAATGCATCAGGCAGATATACTTGAATACTATCTGCGTGCAAAGCCTTTTGTAAAGACCGTTAAAGTCTTTGACAGAACAGGTGATGCGGTAATATGCTACAAGGGCAAAAGGCAAAGCGTTATAAAAGCGCTCGCAAGGTTCTCCTACGAGGATAAGACAGCCATCGCACTTGTTCCCGAGCATACGGGCAGAGAGCTTGACAGAGAGTTTGAGGATAAGCTCATCAAAGCGGTAGCAATGCGCTATGTGAGAAATCTTCTGCTGCCTGCACCGCTGCAGTTTGCAATGAGCATTTTCTATGCTCTGCGCTATGTCAGGGAAGCGCTTAAATGTATATTAAAAGGAAGACTTGAAGTCAGCGTGCTTGATGCAACAGCAATAACCGTTTCGCTCATAAGGGGTGAGCAAAAGACCGCAGCCTCGGTCATGTTCATGCTCAGCGTGGGCGAGATGCTTGAAGACTGGACACGCAAAAAATCTGTCGATGAGCTCGCAAGTGTAATGTCGCTTGGCGTGGATAAGGTGTGGCTGCATAAACCGCAGGGCGATGTACTTGTTCCCGTTAATGACGTTGCAAAAGGCGATGAGCTTATCGTGCGCACAGGCAGCATGATACCCCTTGACAGTATCGTGGTATCGGGCGAAGCTGCGGTCAACCAGTCATCGCTGACGGGCGAGAGCCTGCCGGTGCATAAGGCGCAGGGCAGCTATGTCTATGCAGGCACAGTCGTTGAGGACGGCAGCCTTGTGATAAAAGTCGATAAGGTCTCGGGAAGAGGAAAGTACGACCGCATCGTAAAGATGATAGAGGAATCCGAAAAGCTCAAATCAGCAGCCGAGAGCAAAGCCTCAACGCTTGCCGATAAGCTCGTTCCCTATTGCCTTGGTGCAACGGTGCTGACATATCTTCTCACACGAAATGCGATGAAGGCAATGTCTATCCTTATGGTAGATTTTTCGTGTGCATTAAAGCTGGCAATGCCTATCTCTGTCATCAGCGCAATGCGTGAGTGCACCGCAAAGGGAATTACCGTCAAAGGCGGAAAATTCCTTGAAGCTGTCGCACAGGCAGATACTATCGTCTTTGATAAAACAGGCACCCTCACTCACTCCTCGCCCCGTGTCGCACAGATAGTTACCTTCGGCGGAAATGAGGAAAGCGAGATGCTTCGCCTTGCAGCCTGCCTTGAGGAGCACTATCCTCATTCGATAGCCAATGCAGTTGTTGAAGAGGCAAGGCTGAGAGAACTTGACCACGAGGAAAGACACTCCACAGTAGAGTATGTCGTCGCACACGGCATATCAAGCACGGTCGACGGCAAAAAAGCAGTCATCGGCAGCTACCATTTTGTTTTTGAAGACGAAAAGTGTGAAGTTCCAAAGGGCGAGCAGGAAAAGTTCGATACCCTGCCTTCGCAGTATTCGCACCTGTTTCTTGCAGTCGGCGGAACACTTGCAGCCGTTATCTGCATAGAGGATCCCCTCAGGGAAGAAGCCGTGCAGGTCATATCCGAGCTGCGTGAGCTTGGCATAAAAAATGTTGTCATGATGACGGGCGACAGCGAACGTACCGCAAGGTCGGTCGCCGCAGCTGTCGGCATCGATGACTTTTATTACGAAGTGCTGCCCGAGGATAAAGCGCAGTTCATTCAGCAAAGGCGCAGCAAGGGCAGCAAGGTCATAATGATAGGCGACGGCGTCAACGATTCACCTGCGCTCTCACAGGCAGATGCAGGCATCGCTATAAGCTCTGGCGCAGCGATAGCAAGAGAGATAGCCGATATAACCATATCTGCACAGGATCTTTATTGCCTGCTTGCGCTGCGAAAGATCAGCGAGAAGCTGATGAAGCGCATAGGAAAGAACTACCGCACCATCATCAGCTTCAATGCAGCTCTTATGCTGCTTGGTGCATTCGGAGTGATAACTCCCTCTCTTTCAGCACTGCTGCATAATTCCTCAACAGTAGCCATAGCACTTGCAAGCATGAGAAATTACCTGGAGGACGAGGATAAATAAAACTGCCTCTGATACTATACTTTATTCTACTCAAAAAGGACGGGAAACTACGCACTTTGCGCAGCCCCGTCCTTTTTATCGTCTATGCCTTTTTCCAGTGCTCCAGCGCAGGGATCATTCCCTCAAGATAAGCCCTTACCTCAGCCTCCGAATGCTCGGGACCTGCCATGTTTTTAACGCATACGTCTATCAGATCATTCATATTTGAGTAAGTGAATTTTCCGTCCGTATAGCACCACTTGCAGTAATCATCGTTGAACGAACCGTCAGGCTCACGGCTTGTTATCGAGTCGTTCAGCGGCATACCGCAGCACTGGCAGATAAGCTGCCTCGGAGAGCCCAGAAGCGTGTTGATAGAAACATCGAACAATCCCGAGAGCAGCTTCAGCGTATCCGTGTTCGGAACAGTTTCACCTGTTTCCCAGCGGCTCACCGCCTGCCTTGTAACAAACACCTTTTCCGCAAGCTCCTCCTGTGAAAGCCCTGCCTTTGTGCGAAGCTCAAGTATTACATCTTTAGTTTCCATTATCTCATCCCTCCTTGTAGCTAAGTATAGCACATCTCATTGCCTGCGGTCAAGCAACCTGCTGTTGCGGCGGTATAACCCACAAGCATAGAAGGCTATTTAACATAAGTATTTGTAATTTGAGGCGAGCTGTGCTATCATAATAAAAGAGAAAGTGTTTTTCCGAGTGAAATAAAGCTTTGATACAGGAGTGATAATTATGAGCAAAAAAATAACCCAGACCGCAGGAAGAGAGCAGCTTGGTGATTTCGCACCGATGTTTGCGCACCTCAATGATGATGTCCTTTTCGGAGAAGTGTGGAACGACCCGGCGATAAGCGTTAAAACAAGATGTATCATCACCGTTGTCTCGCTTATGGCATCGGGAATGACCGATTCCTCGCTTTCCTATCATCTTGCCAATGCCAAGGCAAACGGCGTGACCAAAGAGGAGATAGCAGCTATCATCACGCACGCTGCAATGTATGTCGGCTGGCCGAAAGCCTGGGCAGTTTTCCGCCTCGCAAAAGATGTCTGGAACGAGCAGACAGGAGCAGTAACCGAGAAAGAAAAGTATGCCGCATCTATCTTTTTCCCGATAGGCGAACCTAACCCCTACGGACAGTACTTTGTCGGCAACAGCTACCTTGCTCCCGTTTCCACCGAGCAGATACCCGTTTTCAATGTCACCTTTGAACCGTCCTGCCGCAACAACTGGCATATCCACGATGCAAAAAGCGGCGGCGGACAGATGCTTATCTGCATAGGCGGCAGAGGATATTATCAGGAGTGGGAAAAGGAAGCTGTCGAGCTGCTGCCGGGAAGCATCGTAAACATTCCCGCAGGTGTCAAGCACTGGCATGGCGCTGCACCTGACAGCTGGTTCTCACACCTTGCGATAGAGGTGCCCGGAGAGGATTGCACTACACAGTGGTGCGAAGCCGTTTCCGATGAGGATTACTGCAAACTCAAATAAAAACTAACACCTGCCGGGAGCAAGCTCCGAGCAGGTGTTTTTTGTGTCACCGCTTGCAATATACCTGCTTTTGTGGTATAATATCCCCGACTTTTTCACGAAAGAGGTGACAGGATGCTGCCGATGATTTATATGGCTCTGGTCGATGAAAGCGACCTGCCCGATTTTGAACAGCTTTACATAAAATATAAGCAGCAGCTCTACCGTGTCGCCTTTAGTATCCTGCATAACGAGCAGGATTCCGAGGATGCCCTGCAAAACGCATTTATAAATATTGCAAATAACTTCAAAAAAGTTTCAGATATACCTTGTAATGAATTAACTGCCTATCTTGTTATTATTTGTAGAAATGCAGCGATAAATATTTATAATAAAAATAAAACTATCGCTCAGCGAACAGCAGCACTGGATGAAACGGTGACAAGTGAAGATGTCATAGCCTGCGCAGATGATAAAGAAGCGCTCATTCAGGCAATAAAGCAGTTGCCGCAGGAGTATAAGGATATCATCTTCCTTTATGAGCTTCGGGACTTCAGCGCAAAGGAAACCGCAAAGCTGCTCGGCATTTCCGAAAACCTGGTGCGTGTAAAAGCACACAGAGCAAGAAAAATGCTGAAAAGCATCCTTACGGGAGGTGATGGCAGTTGACACAAAAAGAATATAAGCAGTGTATCTCCCGGGCGCTGTGTCCCGAGTATGAGGAGATGCTTGCGCAGGGCACGGGTGAGCACACCTTTTCACCGCAGTTTGAAAAGAAAATGCAAAAGCTGATAAAGCGCAGAAAAAAGCCTTATTATTCTATGGTCAATACCGCATTGAAGCGTGCGGCAGTTATCGTTCTTGCCGTGTTTATAACTGCCTTTACTGCGGTAATGAGCGTTGATGCGCTGAGAAAGCCTTTCATTAGCTTTATAACATCTCCGTTCAGGTCTTGCTCAAATGTTAAAAGCGAGCCTCAGAGCAGCACCGTTTATCCCGCAACTATCAAGGAGAAGTACCGCATAACCGGCGGCATAGACGGCTTTGAAACTGTGTATTGCGACGAAACTGCACAGCGCATCAGCATAGACCATACAAACGGCAGCAAAAGCGTGATGTTTGAGCAGTGGGTAGTTGAAGCGTTTGATAAAAACGTGAACACCGAGGACTGCGAGACCGAGCGAGTAGAAATAAACGGCTGCGAAGCAATGGGCTGGTCGGATAATAAAGGCTATTATCACCTTATCTGGAATAACGGCGAGTATGTTTTCTGCATTACTTCAAACGTTGGTAAAGATGAACTAATCACTATGGCGAAATCTGTGCAAAAAGCCGAAAAGTAAACATAACTGTAACAACCCCCCTTTTTGCAATGTTATTATTTTTGAACGGTAAAGCATGACCGGAAAAATAAATTGCAAAGGGGGTGTTATTATGAAAAAGACATTGAGCATAACGGTGGTGCTTGTAATGATGCTTTCGCTCATGTCTTTCAGTGTCAGCGCAAAGGTGCCCGAAGTGAATCATCCAAATTACAGCTATACAAGTTCCTGCAGTTCATCGGTGACCTTCAGCGGAAATACAGCTACCTGTATCAGCGAAGTTATAGGTTATCCAAACATAACCACAAAGGTACAGATCACGCAGGCACTGGAGAAATCTCTGGGCAGCGGCTGGTGGTATAAGCTGTACAGCTGGAGCGATACCTACGTTTTCTATCGTGGTATCCTTACGAATTCGGTCGGCGGCATCACTGAAAGCGGAACGTATCATGTAAGAATGACTGCAAAGGTCTACAGCGGCTCAAGCTATGAAACTATCGAGATATTCAGCAGCCCTGTGACGCATTAGTTTTTTCCTTTGGTAAAAAGCATGGCAGCAGCCTGCCGCCTGTAAGGGAAGCGTGCGTTCAGCACCTTTTCTGAAATACATCCCATACATTATTGCAGGCGCAGACTGTTGCTTATGCTTTTTATATTTGTTGCCAAGCCTATCCGCTCCCTTGTGAAAAACATGGGAACGGGTATTTTTTTGCGCCCGTTCCGGAAATGTTTCACGTGAAACATTTGTTCTGCAAAAGTGCACGGGCACACCGACCGCTGATTGACTTTTACAGCAGGTCTTGATATAATTTTAGTGTACACTAAAATCGGACAGTGCGCTGCGTTTTGCACCGCTGCACGACAAAGAGAGCATAAAAAGTCGGGACAAAAATGCCCTGATGTGATATAATGAATTTGAATGGAATGAGGTGACCGTTATGAAAGGCTGGATCGAAGGATTTCAGGCTTCCATTGATTTTATAGAGCAAAATCTGCTGAACGAACTTGATATTGAGGAGATAGCTAAAAAAGCTGCATTATCTCCATTCTACTATCAGAGGATCTTTGTCGCTCTATGCGGTATTACTGTCGGGGAATACATCCGTGCAC
>DFFV01000009.1 GCA_002371625.1 Ruminococcus sp. UBA3767 | reverse complement strand
TCTGCTCTACCTCCTCCATGTAGTGCGAGGTGTAGATAACAGTTGCGCCCTGCCTGTTCAGCTCAACGATACCCTCAAGTATCTTGTTTCTGCTCTGCGGATCTACCGCAACAGTCGGCTCATCAAGGATTATCAGCTCAGGCTTGTGGGCGATACCGCAGGCAATGTTCAAACGCCTTAAAAGTCCGCCCGAGAGCTTTTTGGGGCGGAACTTTGTAAATTCCTCCAGCCCCACGAATGCGATAGCCTCATCAACATATTTCTTCCTCGTTTCCTTGTCGGTAATGTAAAGTCCGCAGAAATAGTCGATGTTCTCATAGACCGTAAGCTCATCGTATACCGCTACATTCTGTGAGATAACGCCGATGCGCTTTTTAAGGTCATAGCTTGTCGGTGTCATCTTTTCACCGAATATCTCAATGCTGCCCTTGTCAAAATCAAGCAGCGAGAGCAGGCAGTTTATTGTTGTTGTCTTTCCCGAGCCGTTAGGCCCAAGCAGCCCGAAAACTTCACCCTGCCTTATCTCCAGATCGAAATGATCTACTGCGATAAGCTCCTTGTATCTCTTGACCAGGTTTTCTATTTTTACAACTGTGTTTGCCATTTTTGATTCCTCCCGCTGTATTTTTTACTGTAATTTTAATATACCACAGCGAAAACGTTTTTGTAAGTGAACAGCGTAACTTAGCGATATGACAAATGTAATTTTTTATTTTGCACGCTGCACCGCACTTTCTGATTGACAATCATCGCCCTGATGTGCTATCATATCCTTGTAGAAAACAGCACGCCCTGTACCGCAGCGCCGGAAATCGTGCAGCAAAACCGCAAAAAAATGTTAACATCTCATTTGTGTGCATTTTTTTCGCATTTTTGCGTAAACTGTTTCACGTGAAACATTTGTTTCGCTGAAAGTGCGGAAAATAGGGCATTGCGCAGATCTTGCTTGTTTTTTACCGCAATGTTGCAAAAATGAAAACGCCGCTGTTTACCCAAGCAGCACTATTATAAAGTATAAACGCAGCAAAGGAGGGCAGGAAAAATTGACGGCACTTATAGAAAAATCTATCATATTCCTGCTTTGCTGCACCTGCATTGCGCAAAGCTCGCCCGGCTCGGTCCCCTTTATTGCAGCGCTTTTGTGCACCGTCAGCATAAGCTGCCTTGTGCAGGCAGCAGCTTCAAAGGCGGTGCAGTATGTCCTTGCAGCAATTTTTATTGCCGCAGCATTTTTCTCGGGCAGCTTTGTTTTCTTTCTGCCCGTACTGGCTTATGATATTACTCGTTACAGGCTTTATCCGCTCGGCGCAGTTTATTTTGCAGCGCTCACCGCCGACCAGCTCGGCAGCTTTGAGTTTTACCGCCTTGCATTCATTCTTATCCTTACCGCAGCAGCCGTCTGCGCAAGCATAATGAACGAGCGCACCCTGCGGCTTGAACGTGAGCTTATAACTACCCGTGACAACGCAGTTGAAAAAACCAATGCGCTCATCAGCAAAAACGCCGACCTTATCAGAGCGCAGGACAACGAGGTGCACCTTGCAACGCTGAAGGAGCGCAACCGTATCGCAAGAGAGATACACGACAACGTCGGTCACATGCTGACCAGAACGATACTGCAAATGGGCGCTATAAGCATAATCAACAAGGACGAGCAGCTTGCCGAGCCGCTTGACAGCGTTAAAAACACCCTTGACGAAGCTATGACATCTATACGCAAAAGCGTTCACGGGCTGCACGATGATTCCATTGACCTTGAAGGCTCCCTGCGTGATGCGATAGCACCGCTGGGCGACAGCTTTACCGTGAGCTTTGATTACGATGTTCCCGGCAGGCTCAACAGCAGGATAAAATACTGCTTTATCGCTATCGTAAAGGAAGCGGTGAACAACATAATAAAGCACTCCTCGGGGGATAGGGTGAGCATAACAGTGCGTGAACACCCTGCAATGTGCACCCTTTCGATAGAGGACAACGGCGATTGCTCGCACGAAAAGCTGACGGGAGGTATCGGGCTTGAAAATATGCACGACCGTGTTGACCAGCTCGGCGGCGTACTTAACATAAGCGCAGACAAAAACGGCTTTAAAATATTCGTCAGCATAATGAAAAAGAACGGAGAAGATGAAAAATGAAGATAGTTGTTATAGATGATGACAAGCTGGTGGCTCTTTCGCTCAAAACGATACTTGAAAACACGGGCAGGGTAGAGATAGCCGCCATAGGCAGCAGCGGTGAAGAAGCTATTGCCCTTTATGAGCAGCTCAAGCCCGACGTTATGCTGATGGATATTCGTATGCAGGGCATGACGGGACTTGAAGCAGGAGAGGCGATACTTAAAAAGGACAAGAGCGCAAGGATACTTTATCTCACTACCTTCTCGGATGACGAATACATCGTAAAGGCGCTGAACATAGGCGCAAAGGGCTACATTCTCAAGCAGGATTTCAACGGCATAGAGCCTGCGCTGCAGGCGGTGATGAACGGTCAGCGTGTGTTCGGTGAGCAGGTGATAACAAGGCTTCCCGAGCTCATCTCGGAAAAGGAGCAGTTTGACTACGCACAAAAAGGCCTTACCGATAAGGAATGGGAGCTGGTAACGCTGGTGGCACAGGGGCTCAGCAACAAGGAGATCTCAGCGCAGATGTATCTCAGCGAGGGAACGGTGCGCAACTACCTGAGCCAGATACTTGAAAAGCTCTCTCTGCGTGACCGCACACAGCTTGCTGTTTTCTACTTTACTCACAAGTGAACAAGCATATATCAACAAAAATGCCCGACAGAGCGTTATGCTCCGCCGGGCTGTTGTTTTTCCGCCCCGCTGCGTTACGATACAGCGTCTTCTTTTTCACGCATATTCTTTACTATCTTGCCGGAAACTATATCCTCTACCGACTGTATCTGTCCGTCTACCAGCTTTACCAGCTTTGTGCCGTATAATGCTGCGCTCTCGGAGTGTGTTACCTGCACGATAGTTTTGTTGTATTTGCGGTTTATCTCGCCAAACAGCTCCATAAGGCTCGTGCCCGTTTTGCTGTCAAGGTTTCCGATAGGCTCATCAAGAAAGATGATGTCGGGATCAAAAACCAGCGCTCTTGCGATAGCTACTCTCTGCTGCTGGCCGCCCGAAAGCTCCCTTGGAGTGAGCTTTCTTTTATCCTTCATGCCGATTATCTCAAGGCACTTTTCAAGGTTATCCTTGTAGCTGCTCCTCTTTTTGCCTGCTATCATCAGAGGGAGCGCAATATTATCCTCTACCGAAAGGTTGGGAACGAGGTTGTAGAACTGAAATACGAAGCCGACCTTTTCATTTCTCATGGCGCAAAGCTCCTTGTCCTTGAGTGTGCTGAGGTCTGTTCCGTTGATGCTCACCGTTCCCTCGCTTGGCATATCAAGTCCGCCGAGGAGATACAGAAGTGTTGATTTTCCGCTTCCCGAAGGTCCCATTATCGAGATAAACTCCCCCTGCTCCACGCTCAGATCTATATCCTTGAGGACGTGTGCGGTCTCCTTGCCGTTTACAAATTTTCTGTTTACCTTTACTGCATCTATAACTTTCATTTTTTGTTACCCCTTTTTTATTCGTATTTTAACTCAGCTACCACGTTGAGCTTTTTGCTCTTTTTCATTGTGGAAAGTGTTGCGATGAATACCACAAACGCCGCTACTGCTGCATATACCGGAACCGACTTCCAATCAAACGTTACATTCATGGGAAGGTCTATCGAGCCAAAGAGCTTGGTCATTATGCCGTTTACCATTACGGTGAAAGGTATTGCTGCCGCTAAGCTCCACAAAAGGCTCGTCATGCTCTCTGTCAGGACAAGTCCCCTGCGCTTTGACCTGTTCATTCCTACCGAAGCCATTACCGCAAATTCCTTGCGCCTTTGCTGGAAGCTGATAGAGATGTTATTGAGGATACCTATGGAGGTGATGACGAGTGCAAGGTATGAGAATATAGAAAGTATATCTATGATCATCTGGTTTGACCTTACGTTCTCCTCCATCATATCATCTCTTGAGATGTATGTAGCGCCCATGCTGCTGACAGCCTTTTTGAATTCCTTTTCAACGCCGGCTGCGTCAGCGCCCTTTGCGAGCCTGAACTCTATCTCATTTGCTTCCTTTATGTTATAAGCGCTCATCATATCCTCGGGCTTCATAAGTATGACTCTGCCGTTGTTGTATACCTTGCTGTCGAAAGTTCCTACTATCGTGAACTCAACCTTTTTGCCGCCCGATTCTATCTCGACAGTATCGCCTGCTTTTTTCTTCAGGTTCTTTGCAACGACCTCGCCCATAAGTATGCCCTTGCTGCTGTCGCTCTTATACTTTTCAAAAGTGTCCTTGTTCTTATCCGAGTTCAGCTCAAAGTACTGCATATACTCGGCATACTTATCAGCATCGCACGCAAATGCTGCAAAGCCGTATTTTTCGCTTTCGCACCACGCTGCATATATCTGAGTTATCGAATCCTTGTCGATGCCCTCAACCTGCGAGAGCTTTTCGCTGAGTATCTCGGTAGTGGTCTTTTCAGCGTTGCTGTGGATTATGTTTGAAACTGTGTAATCAGTGTTGAGCTCCTCATAAGCCGAAACTACCAGCTCCTTCATCGAATTGCCCACAGATACTATCGCAAATATCGCTGAGAGCGAAACGATGAGCAGTGTGATGTTTCCTCTGAGCAGCTTTGAGCTTTTGATGTTGTTCATTGCAAGAAATACTGTGGTATTTCCCTTGAAAAGCCTGCTCACCCAGCCCGAAAGCACCTTGAACAGCTTTCTTGACATCATTACCAGCCCGAGAAATGCGCCTGCGAAAAGCAGCGGGCTGAGGTCCTTTGTCCACTGTGCATCGCTGATGAAGCCTGCAATTGCAAATGCCATCAGCACGCACCCTGCGATAAATCTTACCGCACCCTTTTTGTGCTTTGTTTCGACTCTGTTGAGTATAACGTCCTTGACCTGCAGCTTTTTTATGCTCCTTGCAGGCAGCCATGCCGAGCCGACCGAAAGAACTATTGAAAACGCAAATGCGATGATTATATGTACAACATTTATTTTCAGCTCAGGGTAGATGCCGTAGTCCTTGAGCGGAGCGAACTGCCTTGAAAATACCATCAGTCCCAGCTCTCCCAGCACCGTTCCCAGCACCGAGCCGATGACAGCATAGATAGCAGCCTCTGCCAGCAGGATATGCTCCATTTTCGCTCTTGTAGCGCCCTGGCTCATGAACGTTCCGATTATCGGCAGCCTTTCGCTGATTATCAGCTTGAAGGCTCCGCAGATTATTATCACGCACACGATACATACAAGTCCGAGCATTCCGTAAAGTCCCATTGTTATGGACTCTGTGCCCTGCGTATCATCATCCACCAGCACCTGTGCCTTAACGGCTTCGTTGTTCTTGTTGAACTGCTCAACGCCGTCCTTTACAGCCTGCTCACTGTCGGTGAACTTTGCAGTCATGGAATTGTATTTTCCGTTTGCACCGAGCAGCTCATTAAGGTAATCATACCCCACCACTGCCGAAAAGCTCTTTATCTGGTCGTTGTAAAACAGGCCGTCTGTCGAGGCGATGCCCTTTACGGTGAACTCTGTCTTTTCGCCGTTGATGGAAAGCTCCAGCTTATCCCCGAGCTTCAGCGAATTTTCCTTTGCTGTTCTGTCGGAGATGATGATATCTCTGCTGCCCGTATTCTCAAACGCTCCCTCGGTCAGCTTCATATCAAAATTCTTTCTTCCCGAGACAAAAACGTACTTGACCTCATCGTTCTCGTTGATGACACCCGTCAGCTCCAGCGTTCCTCTCAGCTCGCTAATGCCGTCCGTTTTAACATCGCTCTCATCAAAGAAAGCCTCCTGCGTGTTTGAGTGTATCGAGATATCCTGTCCCTCCGAAACTATCTTCATAGGCTGGATAAAGCTGTCCATGACCGCATCTATCAGCCCCAGGCTCGTAATGAGAAGTGCTGCGCTTATCATTATTGAAAATACGAGCAAAAACAGCCTTCCCTTTCTCTCCAGCATATTCTTGGAGATATACTTTAAAAATACTCCCAACTTTTTTCTCCCCCGTTCTTTTTTGTCTTTATGTTATGGTATTTTTAAAACGTTATCAAAGCATCTCGCACATCTTGCGGTATACCTCGCTGCTTGCCGATGCAGCAAGTATAGTTATCCCCGTTGCAAGATCGAGTATTGCGTGCGCCGCTATGATCGGCACGGGATCTTTCTTTTTGCGGTAGTATATGCAAAACAGCACCGTCAGCGGCAGGAATGAGAAAAATCTGTATGCCATATACCTCGCATAAGGTATCATCGGTATAAAGCAGTGCTGAAGCGCATAGAAAAATGCAGGAACTATAACAGCAGCGTATTTGTTCTTTATGCTGTTTACCCCAAGCCCAAGATAAAGCCCGTCCTCTGCAAAGCCTACTGTTGCGGGCAGCACTATCAGATTTATCACCGCAAGTGCAAGCGGTATCGGTGCGGCTATGTCCGCCGTTACACGAGGCATCATCTTGCCGTAGCACACAAGCCCCGAAAGATACATTCCGCCCATTCCGACAAGTATGAATACGAATATCAGACCTATCATATTTTTTACGCTGCGTCCGCCCCTGCGCAGTCCTATCATTTCGCTGTAACTCATCTTTGCGCTTTTTGCTGCTGCAAACAACACAAGTATCGTTACAACATTCACGCAGCTCGCCACAAGTGACCACCAGCTGCTCGTTTCTCTCAGGCTTTTGCCCGCTGCCGCAGCACCCACTGCGAATATCGCAATGAACATCACACACCGCAGCGGCAGCAGCAATGCAAAGCTGCTTTTGTATCCTTCCCTGTGCATACCCCTCATAGTCTTTCTCCCTTTGTGACCTTTTGTTCTGCTTGTTTTTTTGTCTGTCAGCTCTTTATTTTAACATAGCATACTTTTTATTAAGAAATCCTTAAATCAAATTTTGTTTTTGCACAATATTATATCACTGTGCATATTATACGGCGTATAATACTATTTGTCAATATAATATTATTCTTTTATGAAAAATATGTAGCCTTGCACAAATATTTCCGCACGGCTCAACTTTTTACTTGTTTATAATGCACACATTCTCTGCACAAAAAATCACGAAGGCATTATTTCTGCCCTCGTGATGATACTCAGTTATTCGTTTCAAATATCCTTTCGTCGCCCAGCTTAACCACAAGCTCGGGATCAATCACCCTGCATTCCCTGCCCTGCGCATCTGTGAACTCGCCCACAAGAAATCTTGCGCTTGCGTCCTCGTTAAGCTCTACCGCAGGCTGTATCTGCTCGGGAGTCTTTTCCTCAAAGCCATAGATTATATCCACCAGCAGCGCCGCCTGCTTATCGCCCTGCTCGGTCACGATAAAGCAGTCCCTGTCGCTTGCCTCCTTAGACGGATAGCCAAATCTGCGCCTGAGGTCTATAACGGGGATATATCTTTCACGGAACATCACAGTACCCGTGACATAGTCGGGGAAATCGGGTATCCTCTCGGGCGTGCTTGCGGCAACTATTTGCAGCACATTGCTGAAAACGACCGAGAATATATGACCGTCCACCTCGAATACAAGATACTTTTCAGCCTGTTCATTTCCCAAAGCGTCCATATCACTCACCGTCCTTTTTCATCATTTTCACCTTTAAGTTAAGCTCATCGGCTATTTTTTCAAGGCTCAGCTGACGCTTTACGCTGCCATTTTCAAAAGCAGCTCTCGGCATACCGTAGACCACGCTGCTCTTTTCGTCCTGCCCGATAGTGAAAGCGCCCATAGTTTTCATCGTCAGCATTCCCTTTGCGCCGTCGCAGCCCATTCCCGTAAGAATAACGCCGATAACCGACGACTTTGCGCAGTAGGCTGCCGAGTCGAACAGAACATCTACCGAGGGGCAGTGCCCCGAAACTCTTACGCCTGCTTCGGAGTTTACAAAGTAGCCCTCTTTATCGTGGAAAACTCTCAGGTGCTCGCCGCCCTTTGCGATGACGACCATATTATTTTTAAGGTAAAGTCCGCTTCTTGCCTCGACCACATCGAACCTTGTCGTTTTATCCAGCTGCTCGGCATAGATCCTTGTATATTTTTCCGGCATGTGCAGCACTGCCACTATCGGCGGCATCTCGCCCGTCAGCGAACCGAGTATCACGGGCAGAGCCTGCGTGCTTCCGGTCGAACCTCCGATAGCGATTATAGTTCCCTGCTGTCTGCGTGGGATGCTCAGCTGCCTTACGACCTCATGAGGAGCAGCTTTGAGCAGTCTTTCAAGGCTCTTGAAAAGCCTTGCCGAAAACAGCTGCGCGTCCTCCTCGGGCTTGATTATAACGTCCATTGCGCCTGCATTCATAAACCCGAAGTTTGAATAGTGCTGTGCTGTGCACACTATCAGCGGGCGGTAGAATTTTGGCATTAGCGAGCGGATATACTGCGCTGTTTTGTCCTTTTCATACCTGTCGCCGTCAACGATCAACAGGTCGGGCTGTTCGCTTTTAACGCTTTTAACGCCCATTGCAAAGGTGCACACCTGCACTGAGTATTTCCCCTGTGCGCTGCTTTCTATCAGCCTGACAAGCCCCTGTGCGAACCATCTGTCGTCTGCTATCACCAGCAGTTTAGCTGCTTTATCCGTCATACGCCGTCACCCGTCTTTCTGTAAACGGCGGTGTATATCTTTTTGTACGGCATATCCTCGGGAGCGCTCTCGGCGTGCCCTATGTAAAGATATCCGCCTGTTTCGGTAGCATCGTAAAATTTACGGCAGACCTTGGATTTGGTTTCCTCGTTGAAATATATCATAACATTGCGGCAGAAGATAAGGTGGAATTTCTTTTTGAAATGTATATCGTCCATAAGGTTATGGTATTTGAACACCACATTGTTCCTTATGCTGTCCACGACCTTATAATCTCCGAACTGCGCATGGCAGAAATATTTTTCACGCCATTTATCAGGCATCCTTTCTATCGACGAGGCAGAAAAAATGCCGTTTGCTGCGCCCTTTAACGCATTGAACGAAATATCCGTCGCAAGTATCTTCAGATCCCACTTGTTTCTTTTAAGCCCGAAATATTCATCAAGGCACATTGCGATATTGTAAGGCTCGTTGCCGTAGGAGCAGCCTGCGCTCCAGATATTGAGCGTTTTATCCTTTATATTCTTCTCAGCCCACGGCAGGAAGACCTCCATCATGTGCTGATAATGCGCAGTTTCACGCATAAAGTAGGTGTGGTTGGTGGTGAGGCGGTTTATCATGTTGGCGACCTCACGCTGAGTGGAATCGTTATAAACAAGGTTAAGATAGTCCGCAAAGCTGTCAAAACCGCAGTCGAGCACATAGTTGCTCAGCCTGCTTTCAACAAGCACCTTTCTGTCTGTAAGGTTCAGCCCGTAGCGTTCCTTTATAAATCCAACGAGCTTGATAAAATCTTCGTTTTCTATCGTTAACATCTCATCACCCTCTTTTAACGGGATAGAACGGAAATATCAGCCTTTTGCATCAAACCAGCTGTGTCCGCTGTGAACATCGGCGGTGAACGGGACAGCGAGCTTTACAGCCCCCTCCATTTCCTCTTTCAAGAGTTTTTCCGCTTTTTCCTTATCCTTTTCGGCTGCCTCTATTATCAGCTCATCGTGCACCTGCAATATCAGCCGTGCATCGAGCTTTTCCTCCTGTATCCTGCGGTAGACTTTTACCATAGCTATCTTTATTATGTCCGCAGCAGCGCCCTGTATCGGCGCATTCATCGCAGCTCTTTTTCCAAAAGCCTGCACCATTTTATTTGAGGCGTTCAGCTCGGGGATATACCTGCGTCTGCCGAATATAGTTGTAACATAGCCGTTTCGGATACCCTCCTCGACGGTGGCATCCATAAACTGCGATACCTTGGGGTAGTTGGCAAGATAATTGCTGATATACTGCTTTGCCTCTGCGACCGATACGCCGATATCCTTTGAAAGCGAGAACGCACCGATGCCGTAGATGATGCCGAAGTTTACCGCCTTTGCGGCACGCCTCATCTCATCGGATACAAAATCCTCGGGAAGATCAAAGACCTGTGCCGCAGTCAAGCGGTGGATATCCTTTCCGCTGAGGAAAGCCTCCTGCATATTCTCATCGCCGCACACGCTCGCCAGAACTCTCAGCTCTATCTGCGAATAGTCCGCATCAACGAGCACATAGCCGTCCCTTGCGACAAAGAACTTACGCATATTGCGCCCTATCTCCTTGCGCACGGGAATATTCTGCATATTCGGCTCGGTCGAGGAGATACGTCCCGTTCTCGTTTCGGTCTGCTTGAAAACCGAGTGCACTCGCCCGTCCTGCCCTATCTGCTTGAGCAGTCCCTCAACGTAGGTCGAATCCAGCTTGGTCAGCGTGCGGTATTCAAGTATCAGCGGGATTATCGGGTGGGCGTTCTCCAGCGCTTCAAGCACCTCTGCCCCTGTTGAATATCCGCTCTTTGTCTTTTTCTTTGCAGGCAGCCCCAGCTTTTCAAAAAGTATCGTTCCCAGCTGCTTGGTCGAAGCTATATTGAACTCCTCGCCTGCGTATTCGTATATCTGTGCTGTCAGCTCGGCTATTTTGCCTTTAAGCCCCTCGCCGAACGCTTTTATGCCGTCAACATCAGCCTTGACGCCGTAGTATTCCATTGATGCGAGCACCTCGCACAGCGGCAGCTCGATATTTTGGTAAAGCTCGGTCATCTTCGTGTCGGCAAGCTGCTTTTCAAGGTTTTCGCAAAGCGGCATAAGGCTTGCAATGTCGGCGTTTTCGCCGCAGTCGCTGCGGTAAGCGACCTTGTATGCAAGGCAGAGATTTTCGACCGAGTAATCGCTTGACTGTGAATTGAGCAGATACCCTGCAAGGTCACAGCAAAAGCTGAGCTTGTTCACTCTCACGCCGTTTTCAAAGGCGAACTTGTGCAGGCTTTTGCCCTCATAAGCGTATTTTTCGCAGTCGCAGCACAAAAATTCCTTTACGAGCTGCTCATCGCAGGCGGTATAGACCACATTTTCGCATATAACCTTCAGCGCTTTGCCGTTAAGCTCGCACCCGACCTTTCCTGCCTGCTCAAACGCTTTTATATCCGCACTTTCAAGTGTTTTTTTCGATATTTTCGGCAGATCAGCCAGCTTCAGCTTCTTTTCAGCCTCGACCTCAGCGCCGTCGGTATCTGCTCCTTGGATATCCAGCCTTTCCATCAGCTTGAACATTTCAAGCCCTGCAAGCAGCTCCCTTGTTTTATCCCTGTCGCCGCCTGTCAGCTTGTAGCTCTCAATATCCGTATCTATCGGCACTTCAAGGAATATCTCGGCTAAAAATCTGCTGTCCAGCGCATCCTGATGACCGCTTTCTATCTTCGCCCGAACGGACGGTGTCAGCTTCATTTCGCCGAGCTTTTCGTAAAGCCCGTCAACGCTGCCAGCCTGCTGTATAAGGCTCAGCGCAGTTTTTTCGCCTATACCCTTTATGCCGCTGATGTTATCCGAGGCATCTCCCATAAGCGCCTTGACCTCTATCATCTGCCTCGGCTCAACGCCGTATTCCTCCATGATGCGCTGAGGCGTATAGACCTTGGTCTCCTTGTTTCCTGCAAGGCGAACGGTGACCTTATCGGATACCAGCTGAAAGCTGTCCCTGTCGCCCGTGAGGATAAAGCACTCGTTTCCGCTGTCTGCGCACGCCTTTGAAAGCGTACCGAGGATATCGTCCGCCTCATAGCCCTCGCACTCGACTATCTTAACGCCGATGTCCGTCAGCAGCTCCTTTATAACAGGCATCTGCTGGGCAAGCTCGGCAGGCATACCCTTTCGGTTCGCTTTATAATCGGCATTTGCCTTGTGGCGAAAAGTCGGCGCTTTAAGGTCAAAAGCCACCGCCGCACATTCGGGCTGCACCTGTGAAAGCTCTTTGAGATATATGTTCATAAAGCCTGTGATAGCATTGGTGAACTGCCCCTTTGAGTTGGCAAGCGCCTTGATGCCGTAAAAAGCTCTGTTCATTATACTGTTTCCGTCTATGGCAAGTAGTTTCATTTTTAGCTCCTTCAGAGATAAGATTTAAAAGGCAGGGCGTATGCTTACAAGTCCTGCAAAGACATCGTCGCAACAGCATTCAGGCTCATATCTGCACGCCTGCCTGCGATAAAGTCAAAGTATCCCTGGCAGGCTATCATCGCACCGTTATCGCCGCAGTATTTCAGCTCGGGCAGGAACAGCTTGTATCCTCGTTTTTCGCACTGCTCCTTCATCATCTCACGCACGCCGGAATTTGCCGAAACGCCGCCTGCAACGGCGATAGTTGTGTAGCCAAAGTCCTTTGCGGCGAGCATGGTTTTTTTGCACAGTATCTCTGCGATTGTTTTCTGGAAAGATGCCGCCATATCCTCACGGTTTATTTCCAGCCCTTTTTGCTGCGCATTGTGAACGGTGTTTATCACCGCAGTTTTAAGCCCCGAAAATGAAAGGTCGTATTCGCTTCCCTGAACCTTTGGGTGAGGCAGCACAAAGGCTTTGTCATCGCCGTTTTTCGCCGCAGCGTCGATGAATTTTCCGCCGGGGTATTCGTAACCCAGCGTTCTTGCGACCTTGTCAAAGCACTCTCCTGCCGCATCGTCACGGGTGCGCCCGATAACGTTGTACTTTGTGTAGTCAAGCACCTCAACTATGTGTGAATGTCCGCCCGACACCACAAGGCACAGATAAGGCGGTTTGAGATCGGGGTGTGAGATATAGTTTGCAGCAATGTGCCCTGCGATGTGGTGCACGGGAACGAGCGGCTTGTCCGCACTCATTGCAAGTCCTTTTGCAAAGCTCACACCTACGAGCAGCGCTCCTATCAGCCCGGGGGCATAGGTCACCGCAACGGCATCTATGTCATCAAGCGTACAGTCTGCCTTTTCAAGCGCTTCCCTTGTCACCCAGCCGATGTTCTCGGCATGGCGGCGTGAAGCTATCTCGGGCACAACTCCGCCGTAAAGTCTGTGCTCGTCTATCTGGCTCGCAACAATGTTTGAAAGTACGGTCTTTCCGTCCTCTACCACCGAGCAGGCGGTTTCGTCGCACGAGCTTTCGATTCCAAGTATCTTCATTGCTATCAGTCCCTTACTATTGTTCTTTTTCCTCCAGCAGCTTTGTGTAAAGCTCCCCCTTGGAAAATCCCGTTGCCTTGGCTATCTCCTTGCAGGCATCGGCACCACGCATTCCCTTTTGCATAAGGCTTTTCACCTGCTCAAGTGCCTGTTCCATCGTTTCAGCCTTTACAAGCTCGGATTCCCTTGCGCCCTCGATCACCAGCACGAATTCGCCCTTTGGCTTGACGGACCTGTACATCTCCACCGCCTGCGAAAGCGTTGTGCGGATGACCTCCTCGTGCAGCTTGGTAAGCTCCCTGCAAAGCGAGATCCTCCTGTCGCCGAAAAATCCAAGCATATCCTCCAGCGTATTCAACAGCTTGTGCGGAGCTTCATAGAAGATGAGCGTGTGCGTTGAATTCCTCACCGCTGCAAGATGCTCCCTGCGCTGCTTTTTCGTCACCGACAAAAAGCCCTCGAACTGAAAGTTCTTAGTGTCAAGTCCGCTTATCGCAAGCCCCGATATCACTGCGCTGGGCCCGGGCACGACCTCGACTTTTATGCCTCGCTCTGCGCACATTTTCACCAGCAGCTCGCCCGGATCGGATATGCACGGCATTCCCGCATCGGTGACTATCGCTGCACTTTCGCCTGCGGCTATCCTGTCGCATATACTCTCGCCGACTTGTGCAGCGTTGTGCTCGTGATAGCTCACAAGCGGCGTTTTTATCTCAAAGTAATTCAGCAGCTTGGCACTCACTCTGGTGTCCTCGGCGCAGATAAAATCCACCTTTTCAAGCGTTTCGACTGCCCTGTATGTCATATCCCCGAGGTTGCCTATCGGCGTGCCGACTACGTATAATGTTCCCATTTTCATCGTCCTTTTGCTCTAAATCAGAATTTATAGGTCTTATCAAACTTTAAAGACCTGCCAAAGACAA
>DFFV01000081.1 GCA_002371625.1 Ruminococcus sp. UBA3767 | reverse complement strand
ACAGGTACCTTGACCCTTACCACAAGAAGCGGCTAAGATACGAAAAAGACTTATTTGAGCTGCTTGAAAACATTGCGATCACGAGCGATGAGGACGAGCTGATAGATGACTGTCTTCAGCTGCTTGGCGACTATGCAAACATACCTCTGACCATACTTGAAGAAGGGATAGAGAAAGTCAAGAAGAATATGCGTTCGCAGGCGAGATACGTTATAAATATGCAGACAGAATCATTTATCTGACAGGAGAGGAACATGAAACACGTTGATATTTTCACCGACGGAGCTTGTTCGGGGAATCCCGGACCGGGCGGATTCGGAGCGATACTGAGATACAAGGGCATTGAAAAGGAGCTTTCGGGCGGTGATGCAAGCACGACAAACAACAGAATGGAGATGTACGCTGTTATAACGGCGCTTGAAACGCTGAAAGAGCCATGCGAGGTGACTATTTACAGCGATTCAAAATACGTTATAGATTCAGTAACAAAAGGCTGGGCAAAGAGCTGGCAAAGCAGGGGCTGGGTGAAAAGCAACAAGGAAAAAGCGCTCAACCCTGATTTGTGGGAAAAGCTGCTGGCACTGCTTGACAAGCACAAGGTGGAGTTCGTCTGGGTGAAAGGGCACGCTGGACACCCTGAGAACGAGCGGTGCGACAGGCTGGCAGTTGAACAGTCGCAGAGATACAAGAACAGCTGAAAAGCGGAGGTGGCATTTTGGGAAACAACAAAAAAGTGCTTGTCGCCATGTCGGGCGGAGTTGACAGCTCGGTAACTGCAAAGCTGCTGCTTGACGCAGGCTATGAAGTCGCAGGGGCAACGATGCACCTTTACGCCAACGAGGATATAGGCATTGAGCGCTCCAAGACCTGCTGCTCGCTGGACGATGTTGAGGACGCCCGTGAGGTAGCTTACAAGCTGGGTATACAGTTCCACGTTTTCAACTTTGCAGACAGCTTTAAAGAGTGCGTTATGGACAAGTTTGTGAATACATATCTTGACGGCGGCACGCCAAACCCGTGCATTGACTGCAACCGTGAGCTTAAATTCGGGAAGTTTCTTGAAAGGGCGCAGCTGCTGGGTTTTGACTACATTGCAACGGGGCATTATGTTACAAAGGAATTTGACGAAAAGACGGGCAGGTGGCTCTTAAAGCGCTCGGCGGACAGAAAAAAAGACCAGACATACGTTCTTTACTCAATGACGCAGCATCAGCTTGAACACACGCTGTTCCCCGTTGGTGAGATGAATAAGGAGAATATCCGTGCGATAGCCGATGAAAACAGCCTTGTAAATGCGCAAAAGCCCGATTCGCAGGATATCTGCTTTATCCCCGACGGCGACTACGCTTCGTTTATAGAGAGCCGTGCGGGTTTGCAGCCAAACGGCGAAATAGTGCTGACGACAGGCGAAAAGCTGGGCACACACAAGGGGCTGATACACTACACTGTCGGGCAGCGCAGGGGCGTTGGCGTTTCGTACAGTGAGCCGCTGTTTGTTATAGAAAAGGACTGCGCAGGCAACAGGCTGATAATGGGTACACCCGATAAGCTGCTTCGCACAACGCTGACGGCAAGTGATGTTAATATGCTGACAACGGACGAGCTAAACAGTCCAATTAAATGTACAGCTTGCACGAGGTATCACCAGCAGGACACGCCCTGCACGGTAACGCCGATAGGCGAAAAGCGTGTAAGAGTTGACTTTGAGCAGCCGCACAGGGCTATCTGCAAGGGGCAGGCGGTAGTTTTTTATGACGGTGACTACCTCATCGGCGGCGGAACGATAGAATAAAAGAGTACAAAAAAACGGACTTGAATTTTCAAGTCCGTTGATTTTTTTATCAATCCATTGCGTTCTTGATAGCCTCGTAAAGCTCATCATAAGTTTCATACGCAGGGATATCGGGATTATCTGCCTTGATGTTATCGGGGCTTTTGAAAAGGAAGCCTGCTTTGCTTGCCTTTATCATGCCAAGGTCATTGTGGCTGTCGCCCGATGCGATAGTTTCATAGCCTATCGACTGCAGTGCCTTAACGGTCGTGTACTTTGACTTTTCAACTCTCATCTTATAGCCTGTGATCTCGCCGTTTTCAGCTACTTCAAGCGTGTTGCAGAAGATAGTCGGCATACCCAGCTTTTTCATCAGAGGCTTAGCGAACTGTGTGAACGTATCGCTTATAATGATTACCTGTGAAAGATCTCTGAGCTTATCAAGAAACTCCTTTGCGCCCGGCATAGGATCGATCTTTGCAATAGTTTCCTGGATCTCCTTCAAGCCAAGTCCGTGCTCTTTGAGTATAGCAAGGCGGTACTGCATCAGCTTGTCGTAGTCAGGCTCATCACGGGTAGTTTTTCTCAGCTCGGGGATACCGCTTGCTTCGGCAAAAGCGATCCATATCTCAGGCACGAGAACTCCCTCAAGGTCCAGACAGGTGATATACATTGACATTTTACATTCCTCCCATTAAGGATTTTTTAAGATCGTTTCATCTTACAATGTGAATTATACCACATTCCCGTCTGATATTCAAGAGCATTTTATGAATAGTTATGCAGCAAATCCTGCATTTTCACTCTTTATTATTTTGCGCTCGGGTCGCACAGAGTGCCCATAAACACGGGAATACCGGTATGTTTATCAATAATTGCGAATACGAACGGAGTGTCAAGATAGACTTGTTTTGATTCTTTTTTTGCCTCAACTGCATTTTCTCGCATAGTTACTGCCGTGGCTGCGGCTGCCTTTGTGCCTTTGGCATCTACCTCGATATGTGTTTTATGGATAACTCTGTTTATTGCAGCGTTTTTGCCTTGGAAAATATTCTTGAAGTCGGCATCATCGTTGAATGCGTCTTTTATGCCCATTTTCTGAAGAGTTTCTTCAAGGTTTGAGCTGTGATCGAACCTGAACTGCGGCATTCTGGTATCGACATCACAGGAAATGAGCCTGTTATCGTAAAGCGAAGTCAGCTCGTCATCGGACATCGTCGAAACGTAATCTGCGATGCTTATATCCTCATTGGGCAACACCGCCATAAAAGCATACTTTCCGCCCTCGTATTCCTTTACAAAGCCTTTTGCTCTTTCGTTTTCAACATACTGTCCCTCGGTCGAGCAGAGCATTGTACATTCCACCTTTTCGCCGCTTGCATTTGTGAAGCTGCCGTTTCCGCTTATCATATCCTCCGTGTACTCTTTCTGCCACTTGGAATCAAATGCTACGCAGTTGACAAGGCACATTATCTCTTTACCGGTAAAATGATTGATAAGGGTAGGTATCATATTATCCGTCTTTGCACTTACCCATGAATTGAGGCTGTTGACTGTGGAGTCATCAAAGGGCGCTGTGAACAGCTCGGCATTATACATCTGCTTGCAGTCCCTTGCGAACTGATCCTTAACAGCGAGCCTATCATCATTCTTTACCCATACCGAGTTGGCGATATTCAGCTTTGAGCTTTGGGTATTGTTGTTATGCGCATTTGAGATGAGCAGGTTCATATTTTTATTGAACTTATCTATTGGGATACCGCCGCAGATAACGTTTTGCATCTGTGCAAGGGTATTGCCTCCTGCGCCGCTTGCTGCCATGCCAAGAGCAAATGCTGCCGATTCGGGTGAGATGAGGGTGTTTTTGCCTTTTGCAAGGTCTTCGCTGACAGCCGTTCTGAAAAGCCCTGACGAAAACTTGTTTATCCCGCTTATAAAATCCTCATCGTTCGTTCCGCTGCTTTGAACGGGATCAAAGCTGTAATTTGCGGTAAGCTGCACTGCCCCGCTGCCGATAGTTGCTTCGGGCGGCTCGGGCTGAGGAACGTCACCTGTGAAAGAGCTTGGCTCGGGCTGCTGCGGAAAGGTACCCGAGGAAGTTTCGCTGCACGAGCACATTCCCATTACCATTGTTATTGCGATCACTGCGCTTATAGATCTCTTTAACATAAAAAACAACTCCTTGACTTTTATTTGTCTGCGTAACGCTTACAACAAATATACGGTCAGGGAGCTGTGTTTTTATTGTGTCAGTTCATACAAATCCGAGCATTAAGATTTGTGCACTATGTTAATTCGCTGTCGGGTCGCAGACAGTTCCCATAAACACGGGTATGCCTGTTTCGGTATCCATTATTGCATAGGCATAAGGTCTGTCGAGGGTGACATATCTGAATTCCTCTCTGCTTATCGCACCCTTTGCATCAAGGGTGACTGCGGTAGCTGCGGCTGCCTTTGTGCCCTGCTCATCAAGCTGTATATGCGTTTTGTGCAAAACAGAACCGATGAACAGCTCGGTATCATTGGTTATGCCTTTAAAATCAGCCTTTGCGCTGTCAAAAGCATTGCTCATGCCCATATTTATAAGCGGTTCGTTGAGCTTTGCATTATAGTCATAGGTGAACTTTGGCATAGAAGCTATTACTTTGCTGTTGCTTGATGCGCTGTTATAAAGTGCGGTAAACTTTTCAGCGGTGAGCGACTCGACATAATCGCTTAGCCTGATGTCCTCATTGGGCAGGATAGCCATAAAGGCATACTTTCCGCCAAGATAAGGCTTGATGAAGCCTGTGGAATCCTTATCGCTGATATAATTATTCTCGGTAGAATGCATCATTGCGCAAGTAACTTCTTCACCTTTTGAATTTGTGAACTTAGCATTCTCGTTCACGTCTTCCGTTTTGTATTCCTTCTGCCACTTGGCATCAAATGCGATGCAGTTGAGAAGAACTGCCATTGTATCGGCATCAAGTTTACCGATGATGTCGGGGATCATTTTATCGGTCTTTTCGTTGACCCAGCTGTTCATGCTCCTGGCTGTGTTATCGTCAAAGGGTGCAAAGAAAAGCTCGGCATTGTAGCTTTCCTTACAGGTCTTTGAAAACTGATCGCTGAGAGTTATGCCGTCCTTGTTTTTCACCCAGACAGAATTTGCGATGCTGAATTTGAAATCCGCAGAGGAGGACGCCTCGGCGATGAGCTTGTTCATATTTTTGTTGAACGTCTGCATATCAACATTTTTGCACAGAACGTTCCTCATCTGCTCGAGCGTTTCGCCGTTTGCTCCGTTGGCGGTCATGCCGAGTGCGAAAAGCACGGATTCAGGAGAAACAAGTGTATTCTTTCCCTGAGAAAGATCCTGCTTTACGGTATTTTTGAAAAGCTGAGCAGAAAATCCGTTAACGCCGCTGATGAACTTTTCATCATACTGTTCCAGCGACTCGGGGCTGAACTGATAATTCGCTGTTGGCTGAATTATGCTTTTATCAAGCACCGACGATCCGACTTCACTCTGAGAGCTTGAATGATTTGAAGAAGGGCTTTGCGAAGATACTGTATCTGTGCACGAGCACATTCCCATTACCATTGTTATTGCCAGAACTGCGCTTATTACTTTTTTGAACATATATAACACCTCTTATTCAGTCTTTTGCAATGCATTCCCGTGCACCGCTTACAACAGATATACGCTTTGGAAAAGGTATTTTTATGGTGTGATATTGCACAAATATATGGAGCTGATTTTATGCAGTGTGCTAACGTGGGATACAATACAAATTAGTTTCCCAGCAGGGATAATACCTTGACTGGCGCAGATACAGCTTATAATCGGCATTTATGCTGTTGAGCATAAGCGGCAGAAGAAAGTAATCATAAGGCTTATGGTAAAGCGCAGCTAATATCTTGGGTGAATACTTTCTTATAGTCCTTACGCTGCCAAGCAGCGCTTCATAATCTGCGCCCTCGACATCGTACTTGACGTAGGTGCAGCCGTTTTGTGCGATACTGTCAAGTGTCAGCGCTTCAACTGTGACGCCGTTATCGGTAAGGTGCGCCTGTCTGCCTGCGCCTTTTGAGAATATCAGCTGTGTCTGCTCGCTCCACGCAGCAGCGTTATACAATGTGACATTCTCATACCCGGCGGTATTCTCGGTGCACTTGCGGAAATTGCGCCGGTTAGGCTCAACGCCGGTGATGCTTTTATACCTTCCGCCTGCTGCTTTGACAAACGACTCGATGGTATCCCCACGGTATGCTCCCAGGTCGAAATACTGCTCTTGGTCGGTGAGCTGCAAAAGTCCCTGCGCTTCGTTTTCATCGCAGAAGCACTCTCTGAGAAAGTGCGCCTGACCTGTTATCTTAAACGCCGTGATACACTCAAATGTTTTTCGTGAAAAACCGTCTTCAAGCAAGGAATATGCTCTTTGCGCTTTTGGGAAAAGGTCAAGCAAGCGCTGCTTATCAAAATAGCCGTTATCGGTAACGGAGGTATCGGGTATTATAAGCTCTGCTCTTTCCTCGATACTTTCTATCCTTGCCATTATCTCATCAAGGCTGCTGCCAAAGCCAAGCACCACTATTTTATCTTCGCTGCTGTTCATAACATCCGAAAAGCGCTGCACCTTATGACCGCAAAAGCTCTGCCCTCTTACAAAATCATCGCTTGCAAATATGCCCTTGCAGCTTATGCCAAAGCGTTTGAACAGGGCAAGTATCTTTTCGCTGCCGTTGCCCATGCCGTAGATGTATATTGGTTTATCAGCCTCGCTGAGCCTTTGCTGCCAGCTTTTGAGCTGTTCAAAATACTGTGCGTCCATAACGACCTCCGTTTGAAACTATAATATAAAGCATAAAAGGAATTTAAAAAAGACGGAAATCAGATTCCCGTCTTTTACATATCAATAATACATATCGTCGCCGTCAACATCGCCGTCGATAAACGCATCATCGCTGTGCGTGCCGAATGAACCGCCGACCATATCTCTTCCTCTTACACGGTACTTGTCACGGTTGATGTTGATGAGCTTATCAAGCTGCTCAAGCACTTCTCTCGGTTTTTTGATCGACTTTACTATCTTTATGGGAGTGTCAACGTCACGAACGTGCATCTGGATAGTTCCGCACTTGAACAATCTCTGTCCGAGTGTGAGGATCAGCTTTTTATCGGTAACTCTGTAAAGCTCCAGCTCGTCCTCCTGAACTCTGAGAAATCCGCTTCTTGTAATGAACTTGGTTTCCGTCAGGAAATATCTTGTGAACGAAAGCGGCAGTCCGAAGATCGTGCGCTTTTTATCTGTCCAGACATAGTTGAACATATCCTTTTTCATATTGCTACCCCCGAAACTTCATATTATTGCACAAGCAAGCTCATGCTTTACCGTAATTTTACCACAACCCACTGTGTTTGTCAAGCCGTTGCGGCACACCCCACGCCGTGAGTTTTATGCACGGTTTCAACTGCATTTTGCACAGGCAGCTCTTCACGGGATCTTCCGTCGCTGAGGTGTATGTCGGATAATGTCGTTTTTCCTGCAAGCGAGGGTGCCATTATTAACTAACGATTAAGCAGGGGTTAAATCTATTTGGACTATATAATAAGAAAAGTCGAAACATAGTAAAGCACACCACTTTTATGGTATAATATACAATGCAGAACATTTACAAGGAGTGTAAGAAAAATATGGAGAGATCTATCAGTGTACTGGTAGGAACAGAAAACGACAAAGCTGTTGCGCTCGGTGACAAGCTGAGCAGCAGAGGTGCATCGGTCAGATTTGTCGTACACAATGCGCTGCATATACAAAATGAAGTTATGCGCACAAAACCTGATGCACTAATCATATCAGAAAGGACATCTCACGCAGGGACACTTTGCAGGCTGCTGAAAAACTGTGAAAGCTCGCCTTACATAATACTTATCTCGGGCGATCCCGAGGAAGCAGGGAAAAGGATCTGCGCCGATATGGTAGTAGACATCGGCAAAGGGATAGATGAGCAGAAGCTGTGCGAGCAGTTCACGAGCAATTTCAGCTCGCTGAAATACCACCTCCGAAGAAGCAAGGCGGATGCGATGATACACGATGCGCTGTTTGAGCTTTGCGTAACGCAGAACTACAACGGCTACCGCTACATTTACCGTGCGCTGAGCATTGCGGCGGAGCTTGGCTGCAGACCTAAGCTGATCTCAAAGGACATTTACCCGCAGATAGCGGCTGAGTACACTACCACGGCGGCAAGTGTTGAGAGAAACATTCGCACGGTGATACACAGTGCATGGGCAAAGGCTGGTGCGGCAGTAAAGCTGAAATACTTCGGGACATTCTCGCAGGACAAGACGTGGATACCTACAAACAGTCAATTCATATTCATCATTTCGGATCGCCTGAGCTGTGATCCTCATTTTATGTCATCTGCATTCTGAATATCAAAAAGGGAGCCGTTTTTTGCGGCTCCCCTTTATATATCGGCAGACTTTTCCCTGCAACTAATGCCGGGCTATTCTGCGGACAAAGCCGTTGTCAGCCTTGCCACCCATGCGGTGCAAGGCTTTATCTGCCGTTAATTATATTCTATGCCGCAAAACCCGTACTGTCACAAAAATAAAAAAGCGAGGCATTTGAGCCTCGCTTTAACACATACCGTGTGGTACGCTGAATAATTACCGCCTTGCCGTCGCACAGTTGATAAAACCCGCTTTCGCAGGTGGGTACCAGCCCAATGACTTCTCGCTCCCAGCGTCCGAACGCACACGGCACTAAGTCGGCGTGCGCCGGGAGGTCTGCAATCCGTTTCTCGGAGCACAGTTCCCTTTTAATTGTGTGTTGGATTTATAATGACTGTGCTTAACGCACAAGGCAGAAATCTTTTATCTTTTTTACTATTATTATAATACCACATTTGCGCAGATTATTCAAGCATGATTTTACACAAATCAATGTACGAAAATTTGTACATTAAAACGATTATCAGCTGAAAGTCCTGCTCTCGCCCGGATCTGCATCTTCCTCGTCCTCATCGTCAAAATCGAACATCTCCTCGATGCGCTTCATGAACAGCTCGCCTATCTTCTCATACTGCTCATCATCATCTATCGAGGCAAGTATCTCATCATTATTCTCATCAAACTCGGAACGAAGTATCACTACCTCGCCCGGATCGTCAAGCAGCTTTTCAGCATCCTGCTCGTCAAAATAAGGCGTGAGCGCATAATACTTCTCGCCCTCGTATTCCATAACATCAAGCAGCTCAAAGCTCTGCTTGTTGCCCTGCTCGTCCTCCAGTTCATAAAGATCGGGCATATACTCATACTCATCGTTCATATACGTCATAGCCCCCTCTTTTCCCGGGAGCTTCCCCCTTTCCTTCGTCTTTATCAGAATATACAACAAAACGGCTAAACAAAAGGCTTTAAAGCCAACTTGCCCGCCGCAACAATATCATTATACTACATCTTATATATAATGTCAAGTCCCATTTTGTAAAAGTAATATTAAATATAAAATATACAAAAAAGTTGAAAAAAACTATTGACAAGTAACAAAAAGTGTGCTATATTATATTCAAGAAATCAAAGACCGAACAGCTCACTTGGAAGTGAGGCTGAGCGCAGGCGGAAGTGCAGTGTATCGGCGCAGATACAAAACGCAGCCGCAGGTGTACCGAAACAGTAGGCTAAGGCGGATCTCCAGTGTTCGTCATAAGCTGAACGGCGGCGGTCAGAGATTCTTGGATCGCAAATCAAACGGAACAAAGTGAACACGCTGCAGCTTTTGGATCTTTCCTGACAGGCAGCGAGGTACTCCGGGAAATTTAAACTGACACGAAAGGAGCGAGTCCCATGGGCGCATTGGATATCAAGAGCGGTAGCCATAGGCTCGGCAGTTTCTGAAGTTAAGAGGATCGCAGGCACGGACGTAAGGGCCGTCGGATCAGAATAAAAATGATTTACATTGCTGAAATTGCCTTGTCTCATGGAAAACGGAACTAACTTACGACCTTACAACAAGGCTACCATATTACAATTGAATATTTCATCGGCTTTGATGCCGGACTTATAATTATTTTACATTAGGAATGGAGTTGTTTCCCATGGCACCCTTGGATATTTTGACGAGAAAGAAATATTTATGAAAGAGTGATTCCAATGTAATATTCAGCTAATTATCTCGTATACATAATGTTTATAGGAGTGATGCACTATGAAAATAGCTTGCACAAGGTTCTTGAACATTTGATATGAAGGAGTGAGTCCGCCAAGATATTTACGAGTTTGAAGCTCTTTTCAAAAACATTCTGAACTGATTTTTATGACGGGAGTGGTGCATTATGATCAATATATGCACGAAACGTTTGAATATTTGACAGACAGGAGTGAGTCCGCCGGAAAGTTCAGTTTTTGCTGTTAAGTAACAGCGCTTGATTTGAATTACTAATCCGAAAGGAAATTAAACCAATGGCTTGATTTACAGCGTTTTATTACGCAATGTCCGAACAATTTGATCGTTAATTAACTTTTACCATACCATTGTGTCAGACTTCATATTTTTGAGAGGTAATAAATCCAATGGCTTAAGTATTTTATTCAGATATTAACGTCTTGCGGAAATTGATCCGACAAAAGTTGATGTCTGCTTACACAAAATAACTTGAAGGGCGTGAGTCCAAAGTACTATTTTGATTGATTTTTGACTTTACATGATCTTTAATTGAAAGGCGTGAGTCCAAAATTCTACTTTAAATGATCGTTCAGGCAGCGTTTGCCTGTGACGTACGGACAACATTTCTACGAAAGGACCAAAGTCCAATGGCTTAATCAGATTTCAAACCAATTATAAATTTTTGATTGGAGTGAACGGCGATGTGCTGAATAAGTGCATTTGCATTATATAGTTGAAATAAATGAGAGCAGTTTTTATTCACTGCTCTCTTTTAATTTTTGTGCGCAAAAAAGCTGCCGCATTTGATCTGCGGCAGCCGGTATTTTATATTTTATTCTCAAGAAAGGCCACGGTCTTTTCATCGTACCTGAGATCCTGCGCAGCCATGTTCTCCTCGATCTGCCAAGGACGTGATGCGGCAAAGACCGATGTTACAAAGAACGGCTGGCTGGAAAGGTAGCCTATCGGGATAACTGCGGGAGAATCCCCTGTTTTGCGGCTCAGCTCCTTGACTCTTGCAAGACGGGCAAGGTTTGCGGTGCTGGCATACTGCCCCTCGGGGAGATACTGTGCGGTATCGCCCTTGGACAGCTTTGCAAAAAAGCCCTTTGCCTGCGGCGAAAACGCCATAAGCGGGAACTTATTCTCACTGTACCAGCGGAACTCTCTGGTATCCATGCACACGAGGGTGGGATCACCGAGAATGCTTGAGCTTGCGTGCGCAAGGCTGTAATAGATCTGGCTTATCCTTATAGGCTCAAGCCCGTTTTTTGCAGCAAAGTCGTTGGCTGCTTTTATTCTGCTGCACGTCCAGTTGGAAACGCCGATAAAGTGCGCTTTTCCGCTTTCGTAGATGTCATTTAGCACCGGCATTATCTCCTCGACCGGCACGCTTGTATCATCTCTGTGCAGGAAAAATATATCAACGTGGTCTGTACCAAGACATTCAAGGCTGTCGTTTATATC
>DFFV01000076.1 GCA_002371625.1 Ruminococcus sp. UBA3767 | reverse complement strand
GTTCGAAACCTTCTGCCCCTGCCAAAAATCCCAATGTAACAAAAGTTACATTGGGATTTTTTATGTTCACTATTCATTTTCTGCAATACGGTTTTTATAATATCAAGGCAAGCTATGTGATGACAGACTGCAAACACATTGGTATAAGTTCCTCAAAAGTAAGTCATCTCTACCGCTGAATACAGCGTAAAGTGTTTGCAACGCTTGCCGAAATTACAAATAAAAGCAGCAAGCAAACTGACAACCAACTCACTGCACAAGTTTCAAAGGGTCCCCGCAGGGACGGCCTTTGCCCCAGAATAAAAGTATGTTGTCACAAGTGTGCAGGAACGCTTGCTGCAATTAGAGTATAACACAGGTGCAGCGTTTAGTCAAGCTGCTCCATAAAGAAATTATTGTCGATAATGCTGACTTCATTCTCGCCTGCCGGTTTGCCCATTACAAGAATGATATCAGCAGCCTGCTCGCTGTCAACAACGACAGTGCCCTGCGTTTCAAACAGGATACTCAGATAGTTTATTACCGAAAAGCTGTTGTTGCGGTCAAAGGAACTGTAATAGCTGCGGTCGTTCTCAACTCCGTCAAACACGATAAGGCGGTTGGAAACATCAACATATCCGTAGTTTATCATTCTGTAATTGCCCTTGAGAAAATGCGAGAAAAAGCAGTTTTTAGGATCGTAGTGCTTTATTTTTTCGCCTGTTTTGCTTACAGCCATTGCGCCCACAAAGCACTCATCAATTTTGGCAAAGCTGTCATAGCCGCTGTAAATATTGATGTTCGCAGTTACGCAGTCTATGGTGTCCCTTGCGACATCAAGGTCAAGGTCTATGTATTCGGCGGCATTGCTGTGGGTGATATCCCCGCTGAAAACAAGCTCATCCGTTTTGAAATCAGCGTTCCAGCCGACAGGGATATTCTGCCCGTTCAGCTTGACGGCGTTGGCATGAAGGTCAATATCAACACGCTTTTTGTCGTTCCAGTAAACGAAAAATCGTATCTTTCTGACCTGATCGGGTATCCTGTAAGCAAGTCCGCTGCGGATATATCCGCCCTCTGATGATCTGTCGGTGACTCTTATAGCTGAACGCCCGAGGTCAAATTCAGGGGCTTTGATAAAGACTTTTTTGTTTTCAAGCACAGTCCTGTTTGCGCTGAGCCTTGCCCTTAACAGTGAAACAGCGACTTCACGCAGCGCAAGTGCTTCGGCATAATCAGCACCGCCCGACCACATTTTATAGGGGCGTGAAAAATGCGAAACAAGGCTGACAAGAGATTGTGTTTTAAGGCCAGCTGCTTTTGGTTCAAGCAGTGCAAGCATATCACGGGGGCTGTATGCGTGTCTTGCAAGGTATGTAAGACTGCGCAGCATCATGCCCGGACGCTGTGAGTAATAATCAAGCGCTTCATCACTGTGTATGCTGACAAGGTATTTTGCCCGTGATTCCCACGAGCGAAGCTCGCCGTTCCTCAGTGATGCGACAGCCTGCTTATGCTCGCTGCTGCGGGAATATTCGTTATAATCGGTGTACCTGAGCATAAGCTCGGTGCGCTCGCTTTTTTTATTGGAAAGAATCAAATTCTCTTTGAAATCGCTGACAGGGTAGCTCTCAAGCAGCTTGACGATGAGCTTTTTCTGTGAAGTCCTGAAGTGGAAGCCTGCACGGGTGAGTGCAAAATCAACGCATTTGAATACATCGCCCGTATGCTGACAAAGGCTGTGCAGCACGCCGAGCTTTTCCTGAGAGGAGAGCGCAGGTGAAAAGAAAACGGTGCTGAAAACATCAAGCAGGTTCTGCTTAAAGCGTATCTCAACAGCGGTCAGCTGCGCAGGAGAAAGCTGCTGTGCACATTCCCTGATAATTGCTCTTTCCTTGCTGGTCATGCGTTCGGTCTTTGAAAGTATCCTGCTGTAAGCGGCGGTGAACTTTTCTCTTTTGTCCACAAGCGCAATTACCTTTGCACTCAGCAGTCTATCATCGCTGAGGTTTCGTTCTGCGCTGTTATCCTGCGGCATCCAGCCCTTAACGACACTTTCGCCCGTGATAAGCTCAATACCGTAGGTGCTCATATAGTGCAGCAGCTGGTGAAAGCGGAAAACAGCCTTGTCCATAGCCATTACCTGCTCGGGAAACCCGGGATACATAGGCTTTGCTTTTACCTTTCCTATATAGCCTTTAACACGTTCCACAAAGCTGTCGGCATCGCTGCTGCGGGCAAGTGTGACTATATCCTTTGGGGCAAGTGCATAGCCGAGCTTCAAAAGCTCCTCATTTACAGTCATAGCTTTGACCATAGTATTATCACTCAGCTCGGTGTTATCAAAAGCTACCGAAACGAGTCTTAATTCTGAAAAGAGCAGCATATCGAAATCCATTTTCATCGCCTCCCGAATAGTCTGTTCTGCCATCGTTTTCGGCAGAGTATTACAATATAACACATTTTTCTGCGCTTGTCAAGGGCTTCAGGATAAAAAAATAACCGCCGAAAGATAATCCTTCGGCGGAAAACAGTGATCTTATTTAAACTTTACAGCTGTGCCGTAAACCATTACCTCGGCAGCGCTCTGCATAATAGCTGATGTACTGTATCTGACAGCTACGATAGCATCTGCACCCATCTCCTGAGCACTGGCTATCATTCTCTGTGTTGCGATATCACGGGCTTCGTTCATCATCTCAACGTAAGCCTTAACCTCACCGCCGACAAGGTTCCTTAAACCTGCACCTATATCCTTTCCAACGTGTTTTGACTGGATAGTTGAACCTTTAGCCAGCCCGATGATCTCGTATTCCTTTCCGGGAATGATTTCTGTTGTTGTAATAAGCATAGATGATACCTCCTGTTATTATTTAAAAAGCCCGCAGCAATGCGAGCTTTTTACAGTCTGTGAGCTTATTTGAGATACGATTCGTAATCCTCGTTCTCTTTAAGTATTTCAGCGATAGAAGCCTCAAGATCCTGAGCAGCAGCTCTGTTCTTTACAGTAGAATCAAGCAGTTTTGTCTCGCTTATCTGATACTCTGACAGCTTTGATCTGAGGTCGGTCAGCTTTGCATTGATATCGCTGAGCTGGATATTGAGCTGAGAGATCTGGCTCTCGCAATCGTCGATCTTTGCCTTTGTTTCTGCAAGCTCTGCCTCTTCGCTTGCAAGTGCGCTTGCAGCTGAATCCTTCTCGGCATTGAGAGTCTGCAGCTTAGCATTGTTCTCATCTATCTGCTGCTTAGCAAACATTTTCATTTTTTCCATTGGTGTCATTTCAGCATCACTCTCTTTCAATTCTAATGAAATCTCTTCAGTTCCAGTGCTGTCTATCGCATCCATATCAAATTTGATCTCATCTTCTGCGATAGCGTCGATAGCATCTGTTGAAGGTGCAGCAGGCGGCTCTGCAAATACAAGGTTATCTGTTGAGATCGAAGGCATCTCCTCAGAACCAAGTCCGTCATCTTCAAACTTGATATCCGGAACATACTCAGCGTTCGGATCCTGATTGGGATCAACATAAGCGCTGATATCAAATTCATCTGCAGAAGTGTCTGTGCTGTAATCAGAAGTAAAGTCGGTGGAATAATCTGTTGAAACATTATCCGAAGCATTTGGATCGTAAGGAACTGCATAAGGATCAGCAACAGCATTTGGTCCGTAAGGATCGTATCCGCCTGTGTAATTGGTATATGTCTGCTCAGCCGCAGTTGCCTCGGTGCTGACAGTTTCCTCTCTCTTAGGCTTTTCGTTAAGGAACGGATTGAATACCTCTTCCTCAACAGCAGCAGCTGCTGCAGGCTCAGCCTTAGGTGCGCTCTTAGCCTCGGCAGTCTGCTGATCCAGCACTGCCTTTACAGACTTGACATCGGAGGGAGAGCAGTTGAAAAACTCAGCTATCCTCTTATCCGAATCTCCTCTGCGTATCATTTTAGCTATCGACTCGGTATGCTTATCAACAAAGCCGTTCTCGTCATAAGCAAGGTTTATCGTAGATGTCTGTGCAGCAGATGTATCCTCATTCTTCTTCTTTTTCTTGAATGGATTGGATATCTTGCTGATTATGCCCTTTTCAGTTGTCGGATCCTCTGCAGGTGCAGGCGGCTGAGTATATGTTTCATAATCAGGCATGTGCTTTTCAAGAACTGAACGGGCACTGCCCTTATTCATCTGCATTATAGAAGCGATACGATCGAGATCGTAACCTTCTCTGTAAAGCCTTACAACCTGCTCGGGAATTGATTCTTGCTTCTTTGCCATTTGGATTTCAACCTTTCGTGATATATTTGACTTTGCTTTTCAATACAGAAAAGCGATAAAAAGATACAAGTTACTAAACTATATTATACCTTAGTTTAATCATTATGTCAACAAAAAAAGAACAATAAGGAAATAAACTGATAACAAATTTGATGTTCGTTTTTTGTGAGGACTGCACAAATGTGGCGCACACAGCCTTTATCAAGGGCGTTTCAGCTTATATTGGGAATTATCGGAGAGTACCCTGCATAGACTTGAACTAAAAGGAGTTGTTGGGTATGATGAGAAGGGTGCAGAATACGGTGTGTTTAGTTTTCGCAGGAATATTTGTTGTAGTCTGGGCATTTTCGGGGAAGATGTCGCTTGATGTTCCGGCATCGGCAGAGGTGAAGCAGGGCAGCGACAGAAAGGTGATAGTTCTTGATGCAGGACACGGTGGGATAGACGGCGGCTGTGTATCGGTGAACGGCGTGGCTGAAAAGGGGATCAACCTTGCGATAGTTCAGGCTCTGCGTGACGGGCTTGGGCTGCTTGGATACGATGTCGTCTGCACTCGTGAGGACGACCGATCGATACACGACAGCGGTGTTGAGGGCATTGCAAAGCAGAAGCTGTCTGATATGAACAACAGGCTCGATATAATAAACCGTTATGATGATGCGCTTGTGATATCGGTGCACCAGAACCAGTTCGTTGACGAGCGTTATAGCGGAGCGCAGATGTTTTATGCAAAGGATAACGCAGAGAGCAAGCGGTTTGCAGAGTGCATGAAAAAGCAGTTCGTTTCGCTTTTGCAGCCGCACAACGAGCGTGAGACCAAGCCGGTCGGCAGCGAGATGTACCTGATACACAATTCAAAAAACACTGCACTGCTGGTCGAATGCGGTTTTCTTTCCAATCACGAGGAGGCAAAGCTGCTTGAAAACCCCGACTATCAGAAAAAGGTCGCATTCACGATAATGACAGGAGCGCAGGAATATCTGCTTACAATGCCCAGGGAATAACTTACATTGTTTTCTCCCGAAAACAACGTGGATGTGGGCTTTCAGACCTACACTTACAGAATGAAGGATTCGCAGAATTACGAGTATGAGATCACTCTGACTTTAAGCCCGTGGATACTCGATACTCAGACCGAAGCGCTTGATTCGGCATGGGCAAGACCAAGCCTGCGATAAACAATATGGGCGCACAGAAGTACGCAAACAATGTGTATACTACTCAGCTTTCGGATTCTCAGGGGCGAAACCGCACATTCTATGCCACTATGACAAATATGTATTTCAGCGTAGGAACGATGTCGGTCAAGAATGTCACAAGCGGCTGGGACTTTTCCGCAAGTAAGCCCGGAACGCCGAAGATCGCACTCAACTGGGTATCTGATTTCACAAGAGGTCATAATTCGGGCAACTATGCACTTATGACTAAAACGTTCTATTCATCGACAGAGAACGCCGACATAGGCGAGCTGTATGCAAAACCCAAGATGACAAAGAATACATGGGGACCTGTAACTGTTGTGCTTGCGCACGCCGAGAACATCTCGCCCAAGTATTCCGGCGGTCAGTACGCAGATTATGTCAAATCGGGGTATCTTCTTGCAGACTGGGCTGTGAACGAAACCAAGATAACGATACCTATGTATGGCAGTTCATCACCTGCAAGTACCACGCAGGCGCAGACGACCACATCTTCTGCACCCAAAGCACCGAACGGCGTAAATTCTGCCGCAGACCTTATGAACCTTGCAGGCAGCGTTTATAATAAGGATTTTGATACAGCTGCAAACACCATAGCAAAAAGCCTTAATATAAAACTCGGCAGCCATACCGATGAAAACTATGAATCAAGCGAGGGAAGGATATACGACCAAAGATCAAGCAAGATGAATATTATGGGCATAACAATGTCGCGTTTGTGTTTAGAGGGCTTCAAAGCCAGCCCCAACAGATCAAAATGCGGTCTTGTAGCTTTCTATTTGAACGGTACTTCAAGTAAAGAAGCGGGCATAACAGCCTCGCAGGCAAAGGCAGCCTACGATAGTTTATACAAGCAGTTCAAGGCAAAATACGGCGAACCGACCGATACTATCGAAAAAGTAGAATCTGGCACAGATAAGAGCGATTACAGCAAGTATTACTGGGTGCAGTGGAATACTCCTGAGGGTAATGTGTGGCTGTGCTGGGGAAAAGACCTGTGGAACCAGCAGGGATATAACGATTGTATCCTTTCAGTCTCCCACTGTGACCAATCTAAGCAATGATCAAAAAAACAACTCTCCTGACAGCAGGGGAGTTGTTTCGTTTATTTGTTACTGTAATTCGCCTCGGTTGAACTCGGAAAGTTCAAGTCCCTCGTTCTTTTCAAGTGCCCAGCGGATATTCCACTCGCTTGAGAAAAGCAGAAGGTAGTTGTCCTTAAAGTCCTTTACCAGCTTGGTATCGCTTGAGAGCTTTAGCGTTTTGGGGTCAAGCTCCTTATTGTCTATCCAGCGGATATACGAATAAGGCAGGCTCTCCTTGATAAGCTCAACGTTGTATTCATTCTTCATGCGGTACTCGAAAACTTCCAGCTGGAGCACACCGACAACACCGACGATGACCTCCTCCATTCCCGTGTCGGGCTCGTGGAAGATCTGTATCGCACCCTCTTGAGCTATCTGCGTTGCACCCTTTACGAACTGCTTTCTTTTAAGAGTATCTTTCTGGCGGACTCTCATGAAATGCTCCGGAGCAAAGGTAGGTATCGGCTCAAATTCAAACTTCTTTTTGGGATCGCAAATAGTGTCACCTATCGAGAAAATGCCCGGGTCGAACACGCCGATAATGTCGCCTGCATAAGCCTCGTCGATTATTTCACGCTCCTGCGCCATTATCTGCTGCGGCTGCGAAAGGCGCATTTTTTTGTTGCCCTGAACGTGAAGCACGTCCATTTCCTTATCGAATTTTCCCGAGCAGACACGCAGGAAGGTTATCCTGTCACGGTGCGCCTTGTTCATGTTCGCCT
>DFFV01000115.1 GCA_002371625.1 Ruminococcus sp. UBA3767 | reverse complement strand
TGACAAAGCGTGACAGGCTGAAATACTCATGGGAACAGGTCACGGGAACGGTGAAAAAGGTCTTGCCCTATGTGCTGGTCGGAGTTGGTATCGGTGCAGTTATCCACAACTGGATACCCAAGGAATGGATCGTCAAGGTACTTGGCAGCGGCAACCCGTTCGGCGTTATCATAGCTGCGATCTGCGGAATACCGATGTATGCGGATATTTTCGGCTGTATTTCAATTGCCGAGGCTCTGCTTGCAAAGGGCGCAAGGCTTGGCGTGGTACTCAGTTTTATGATGGGCGTTATCACGCTGTCGCTGCCCTCGATGATAATGCTGAAAAAGGCTGTCAAGACAAAGCTGCTCGGCATCTTCATCGCTGTCTGCACGGTAGGTATCATCATTGTGGGATATTTTTTCAATGCTATTCAAAAATATATCGTTTAGGAGGTCAACAGTATGAAAACTAATATCAAGGTACTCGGCTCGGGCTGCAAGTCCTGTCATCAGCTTTTTGAAAGCGCAAAAATTGCTGCGCAGGGTTTGGATGCAGATGTCGAATTTATTACCGATATGCAAAAAATCGTGCAATACGGCGCGATGTCCATGCCTGCGCTTGTGGTGAACGAAAAGCTCGTTTCTGCAGGCAGAATCCTCAAGCCTGCACAGATCCGTGAGATGATCGAAAAGAATTGAACGCACTCAACCCCGCCGTATATGCCTATGCGGAAATCCAAGGGTTGAAAGCTGATCCGATTTGTGTTATACTGTTATTTAAAAGCAACGACAAATCAGAGTTTGTGCACTATGTCAAAGAGTGTGCCCGAAGGGGTTTTAGGACGGGCGCAAATTTGCGGAAAGCCCCCTAAACAAGAGCCATTCAATCCGCCTTTTTGCAGGCGGCAAGGATACTGGACAGTCAGTTCTCGCTGAAGGTGAACGGTCAGAGAGTTTTGTGATGCTGCGGCGTGAGAATAGTTATCACGCAGTCAGAGGCTGAAAAAGGCAGTACACAGCAAAACACCCACAGAATTATCTGTGGGTGCTTTTTTGCCTTATATGCGCTATAAGATCATCTGTATGTTCGGGTACATAATGATATACATCACAGCGGCTCTGCGGCGGCTTGTTCTTCACGCCGGAAGCGAATGATATTGCGGTTATAGCCTGTGGTCACAAGGTACGCTTTTTCCTTCTGCGATTCCATCAATCCGCTGATTATCAGGCTGCTCAAGCCGTCTATCTGAATATCGGGATCGGTGATGTCAAACAGTTTTCCCGAGTCCCTCTCTATGATAAGTACGGAGTCTTCTTCAAAGAAAAGTGACAGCTCGATCAGAACAGGCTTTTTTTCCTGCTTGTTCTTTTCCAAAACGGTCAGACCGATCTCTTCAACAAAGAGAGAAGCACGCAGCGCTTCCTGCTTGTGATAACCGTGGGAGAGCAAAGCGTCCGTCACTTGCCTTGAGAGCTTGCCCGCACTTTCGGCTGTCAGCTTGTCGTCCATCACGACGATCTCGGTCCCCATATCCTTCAGAAGAAACGGGAAATCGTCCTTTCCAAAGCGCAGGTATACAAAGATCAGCGCTGTTATCAGCGTCAAAAGCGGCGAAATGACAAAGCCTGCCCACATACCTTTCATACCAAAGATAATACCGCCTGCGATAGGAAGCCCCATATACAGTGCGCCGTTTTGCAGGCAGGCAAAGCAGGTCGCCATTTTGATGCGGTCGATAAGCATATAGTAGGAGGTCATAAGGGAGACGGTGCTGACAAAGGTAAATCCCAGCGACACGATGCGTATCGCAGTTATTGACGGTGCAAGCGCCTCGCCGCCCGTGATGCCGAAAAGGGCGCAGAACTGCTTTGCAAAAATACATATAAGCACGGTCGCTGCCACGCCCTGAATAACCGCTGCTTTTGCTGCGGACTTCATAACTCTTTTTATCAGGCACGGGTTCTTTTCTCCGAAATAGGTGCCGATAAGCGGCTGCATCGCCATCCCGACACCGTCAAGGACAACACCGAACTCGATCAGACTGACGACGACGGCGAGTGTGATAAGCCCTGTATCGCCGTAATTCTTTGACACAAATCCGATAAGGACGTAATCCATAAGCGCCCAGCACAGATAGACCGAGGAATCGACTATGCTGTAGCGTGAGGTCATAAAAAAGTCCTTGATCGAAAAATGCCACACAAATCTAAGAGTGTTCCCCTTGCGCAGAAAATGCCAGATGCAGGCAAGGATGCCGAGGGAGTTTCCGATGATAGAGCCAAGTATGATGCCTGTCATTCCCATAAACTTTGCAAGAATGATGGAGCAGACGATGTTGCCGCCGATCTGGAAAGCGTAGCAGATATTGTTGCACAGCTCGTCCCCATCGCTGTAGACCATCTGTTCGAGATAGAAGATGACGATCGTCAGCAGGGCATTGATCGGAGTGAGCATATAGTATTTCAGTGCCTGGTCACGTATCTCCCCCGAGACACCGTTGATGCTGAAATAAACGTCCTGCATAAGAAAGATAGCGAGCGCAGAGACAACCCCGATGAAAAGGCTGACGATCAGTCCCTGACCAAAGATCTCGTCGGCACGCTTCTTTTTCATCGCCCCGACTTCTCTTGAATAGACTATTCCCACTCCTGTCGAGCAAAGGTCTCCGAAGAAGGTCACGATACCTGTTATTGGCGTGATCGCATTGATCGCGGCGACTCCCGATTTGCCGACAAAATATCCTGCGATGATGCTGTCGCAAAGCAGCATGATGTACATGACCGCTTTTGTAAAAATACCCGACAAAAGCATTGATCGGAATTTTCGTTCACAAAAACCATTCATAATGATGAACCTGCCTTTTATGATATACTGCTGTGGATCCTCAATACTTGTTCCTCTGCCATTTTGTTCTCCTATCGGAAGTTATGATCTGCGGTCACTGTATATCGAACACGGCATCAAGGCCTGTGTTCTGCAGTACCTCTGTAAAGTTCTGACCTACGTTGATAAGCTCCATCGTGCCTTTTGCCGCCTTGAGCTTCTTGTACGCTGCAAGGAGTATGCGAAGTCCTGCAATTTCGTCTTGAAAGTTAATTTGTTTTATTGTAGCATATTCGCCAATGGAAGTCAATATTTTCAAAAGAATTTGGTAGTAATATATAAAACTTGTTGACTAAACCTTCGTCCCACCCGGAAAACATACGCACCTCTGCCCCCTTAAAGAGAAACGAGCTGCAAAGATTTTAGATAAATTCGTGTAAAAATCGTGCAAAAAATAAAGCCCTGCATATTTACACAGGGCTTTACTGCATGGCGGAGAAGGAGGGATTCGAACCGGTTTGCGCCCCTCCAAAACAGCGCAGATACGGCCTTTGGCGGTATCTCGTGCTGCAAATTTGTGATTTTAGGTGGGAAGTAATTTGGACAGTTAAGGCACCCGTCAGAAATGGCGGGTGTTTTTCTTTGATACACGGGTCTTTTATAGCGAAATCAAATCAGCCAGTTCTCTTTGAACTCGACTTCGAAGTCGTTTCCAAGCTCGCGAACCAGCCGTTCGTAAGCCTGCTCTGCACGCTGCTTGAATTCTGCTATCTGCTGGTCGTTCCACAGCAAGTCACCGCCCGGGTCTTCCCAATTCAAAGCTTTATCATGCTCGGTTATGAAATATTCAAGCACCTCACGCGGTTCGGCAGAGACAGGCAGTTTTTCCATTTCTTTGATCGGGTAATCACCGAACTTTTCTTTGGCTTTGTCATTGCTCGACCAAAGGCAGACGCCGCTGCCCCAGTCGAACATATATTATATTTTGTAGTTTGGCACAAACAAGCCTCTTTTAGAGCTTTTGGGCTTATTATGCTGACAATTCAGCAAGTCTGTTCAGAGCGATCAGGAACCACTTCTTGT
>DFFV01000039.1 GCA_002371625.1 Ruminococcus sp. UBA3767 | reverse complement strand
CTCCGTTCCCGTTCCCCGAAAAGCAAGCGCTTGGATTCCTTGAGGGACTTGACGAAGTAATGTGCTTTGAGGAGCTTGATCCCGTGCTGGAGCGTGAGCTGATATATATCTGCGGAAAGCATCATCTTGATGTGAAGATACACGGAAAGCTGGACGGTTATGTTCAGACGGCAGGCGAGAACAGCGCAGAATCTGTGGCAAAGGTGCTTGAGGGCTTTTTGGGGATAGATGCAGCAAAAAATGAGCTGCCAAAACCGCCCGAGCTTCCTGTAAGACCGCCTGTGCTTTGTGCAGGCTGTCCGCACAGAGCATCGTTTTATGCGGTAAAGCAGGCTGCAAAGGGCAAAAAAGCTGTTTTCAGCGGAGATATCGGCTGTTACACGCTTGGCAACGCAATGCCGCTTGATATGGTGGATACCTGCCTGTGTATGGGCGCAGACGTTACGATAGCTCAGGGGCTTCACATAATCGAGCCTGATACGCTGAACTTCTCGTTCATAGGAGATTCGACTTTCTTTGCATCGGGTATAACAGGCGTTATCAATGCGGTCTATAATCAGAATGATATAATTCTCATAGTGCTTGACAACTCAACGACGGCTATGACAGGACACCAGCCTCACCCGGGTACGGGAGTCACAATGATGGGTGAGGTCGCACAGAAAGTTTCGATAGAAGCTATACTCAAGGCTATCGGGCTGACAAGCGTTGAAACTGTCGATCCGCTTGACCTTGGAGCTGCGAAAAAAGCGGTTGAAAATGCAATGGAGCAAAAGGGCGTAAGGGCGGTAGTTTTCAGATCGCCGTGCATAGCGGTGACCAAGCCCAATGGCTTGCTTGCAGTGAGCGATAAGTGCGTTAAGTGCAAAAAGTGCATTAACGAGCTTGGCTGCCCCGCTATCGTTATCGACAGCGGAAAGGTCACCATAGAAAACAGCCTTTGTACCGGCTGCGGTCTTTGTGCACAGGTATGTCCTGTGGGTGCGATAAAGCGGGAAAAGTAGGATAAGGGGTGCGATGTAAATTGACTAACACACTTTTATGCGGCGTGGGCGGTCAGGGAACTGTTCTGGCATCACGCATTATAGCCCTTTCGGGCATGGAGGCAGGATTCAAGGTAAGAACTGCCGAAACGATAGGTATGTCTCAGCGTGGAGGCTGCGTGGTGAGCCATGTAAGAGTTTCAGACGAGGAGATAGCTTCTTCGCTGATACCAAAGGGCAAGGCGGATGTTATCATCGCATTTGAGCCTGCTGAGGCGGTCAGGTGCATAGATTATCTGAAAAAGGGCGGAACGGTGGTCGTTAACAAAAAGGCTGTGCGCCCTGTAACAGCTTCGCTGAAAGGCTCGGATTACGACGGCAGCGAGATGCTTGATTATCTGAGAGAGAATGTAAAGGATCTTATCATAATCGACGGTGAGGAGATCTGCGCAAAATGCGGTTCATCAAAGGTGCTCAATATCGCTTTGCTCGCAGGAGCTGCAAAGTCGGGCAAGCTGGGGATAGATATACCAAGCCTGAAGGACGCAATAAAAAAACGTGTCCCCGAAAGGTTCCATGAGATGAACATGAAAGCAGTAGATGCCGTTGTCGGCGGATAAGGAGATTGACATAACATGAAGATGAAGGAACAGCAGTTTGAAATGATAAAGCAGCAGCTTAAAAGGCTGACCTCGACAGATTGCTTTTATAAGCGCAAGCTGGGGGGCATAGATGTTGATGCGATACAGTCGCAGGAGGATTTTGAAAAGCTGCCTTTTACCTGGAAGGGCGACCTGCGTGATGCTTATCCTCTGGGACTTATGGCAGTGCCCGAGGAGGAGATAGTGCGTATCCATTCATCGTCCGGAACAACAGGTACGCCTGTTATTATCCCTTACACAAGGCAGGACGTTGATGACTGGGCAGAGATGTTTGCAAGGTGCTACAAAACAGCAGGCATAACCAATAAGGACAGGATACATATAACTCCCGGATACGGACTGTGGACAGCAGGCATAGGCTTTCAGAACGGTGCGGAAAAGCTCGGCGCTATGGTAATACCTATGGGACCGGGAAACACCGAGAAGCAGCTGCGTATGATGATGGATATGGAGTCTACGGTGCTTTGCGCTACATCGAGCTACGCTTTGCTGCTTGCCGAGGAGATAGCCAGAAGAGGCATCGGCGATAAGATAAAGCTGAGAAAGGGCGTTATCGGTTCTGAGCGCTGGGGCGATAAAATGAGAAAGCGTATCTCGACCGAGCTTGGCATACAGCTTTATGATATCTACGGGCTTACCGAGGTTTACGGCCCGGGCATAGGCATAAGCTGCGACTATGAATGCGGAATGCATATATGGGACGATTTTATCTACTTTGAGATAGTTGATCCCAAAACAGGCGAGGTGCTCCCCGACGGCGAGGTGGGCGAACTTGTGATAACCACGCTCAGAAAACAAGGCGCTCCGCTGATAAGATACCGCACGCACGACCTGACAAGGATCATCACAGGGGACTGCCCTTGCGGCGATGCTCACCCGAGGATAGATACTATTATGGGAAGAACGGATGATATGGTCAAGGTCAAGGGCGTTAATATCTTCCCAAGCCAGATAGAAGAAATGCTTGCAGGCGTGAACGGCGCTTCCAGCGAGTATCAGTTTACGATAGATCACCTGCAGGGCAAGGACGTATGCACACTTGCTGTTGAGGTCGAAAAGGGCACTGACAATGCCGATATGGAAAGAGCTATCAGAACTGCGTTCAAATCCAAGATAGGTATTACGGTGAACGTTAAGCCCGTGGGAATGGGCGAACTGCCAAGAAGCGAGAAAAAGTCCAAGAGAGTGTTTGATAACCGTTATTGAAACAGTCTGACAGGAGGGAACAGCAATGCCACATATAGATGATCCCCGTGCGGAGTTTTCCAAAAGCCCGGGAGTAGGGATACCGCTTTTGTTTATGCTGCTGTTTTATATCTCAAATATTGCTATGGTAGTTTTTGCGGTGCTGGCGTTTTTCGGCTTCAGGGGCGATTACAAAAACCAGCAGAAGCTGATGTTTGGCACAATGAAAGGCGAGGATACGGCACTTTCGCAGGCACTTGAGGAAAAAGACGGCGTTTACAGCGTGAATTACGATAAGCTCGGCGAGGAGATGCAGAAGTATTTCAATAAGGATAAGCTGAGCGAAAAAAAGTCTGACGGGAAACAGACAAAGCAGGAATTTTTGGTATCGGTGCTGGAGGACGATAAGGTCTATTCCCCCATAAGCACAGGCACTGCCGTTCTTGCGGTCATCAGCGCAGGTCTGCTTGCGTGGCTGATATTCAGGAGCCTCAGACAGATAAGAGCAATGTACTGATTTTTCAACGAGCCTTTGATAAGGCTCGTTTTTTGTAATAACAGGCAAATATATAGTGACGAACAGTGTTTGCAGGCGGATCTGTCACCGAGCCGATCAAAGCAGAAATGTGCGCCGGATCAATTGCGGCGGAATTGCGGACCGCCGCTGCAAAAAAGCAACTATTGCCTGATAAACTTTTGAAAAATCCGGAGCAGTGCGTAAGCTGCCTCCTATGCATTGTTATTTGTGACGGAATTGCGGACCGCCGCTGCAAAAAAGCAACTATTGCCTGATAAACTTTTGAAAAATCCGGAGCAGTGCGTAAGCTGCCTCCTATGCATTGTTATTTGCGACGGAATTGCGGACCGCCGCTGCAAAAAAGCAACTATTGCCTGATAAACTTTTGAAAAATCCGGAGCAGTGCGGAAGCTGCCTCCTATGCATTGTTATTTGCGACGGAATTGATCCGGCGCTGCGGTGAAACTTGACAAGTTATGCACAATTGATTATAATAAACCTATGTATAAAAAATTGTAGAGGGAAACAAATATTATTGTAAACAGAGGGTAAGATGACAGATTTTGTTTTTAACAGGGCGCAGCTGAAAAAGAAGGCTCGCAGCGCAATGAAGCTGAACTACTTTGCTTGCGTAGCGGTCTGCTTTATCATGGTCTTTCTCGCCGGGGAATACAGCACTACGGTGCAGGGTATCTCAATGTGGGATATGACACACGTTGCTGACCTGAAATATAACCCGGAGCAGAAAAAAGAAATAATACAGGATATGGTCGATAATCATCTGACTCCCGAGGAGACGGATGAAAAGTGGAAGGTCAATAACGTTGATGCGGTAAAGAAGTGGAAAAAGGCTTATGAGGATTTCGGACCTGACGGGCTCAACTCAAAAGAGGTGACCTTCTTTGGCACAACGGGCGACGGCTCGACCATAAATACGCTGCTTGATGCGTTTTCTATAACCAAAACGGCTAAGGAAAGGTTTGAACAGCTAACTAACGACAGCTTTTTTGAAAACCTTCCGGATAATGCGATATTGTATTTTGACGGACTGACAAGAAGCAAATCGTATAAGTTCACGCTGGTGGCTTCGGTCGCCTCAGCGTTTTCGCAGAAAAAATCACTGGCTGACACAGCGGATATTTTCACGGCATTTCTCGTTTCACTTCTCAGGGCGGTGTTTGTTACCAATCTGATGATAGTGTGCGAATGCAGATTCTTTATGGAAAGCAGGACATACCGCAAAACAAAGGTCGGAAGAATGGGCTTTTTGTTCAGAGAAAGGACTCTGCACCCGATAAAGACGATGTTCATAAAGGACTTGTATCTGACGCTGTGGACGCTCACGATAGGCGGATTTTTCGTTAAGCAGTATTCTTATGCCATGGTGCCGTGCATACTTGCGGAAAACCCGAATATGCAGACCAGAAAGGTCATAAAGCTCTCAAGGGATATGATGAACGGCTATAAGTGGGAGCTGTTCAAGATAGATGTTACAATGCTCGGCTGGACGCTGCTTTCAATGCTGACGCTGGGCGTTGTGGGAATTTTCTATTCAAATCCTTACAGGGCAGCGATACACTCTGAGGTGTATATCGCTCTCAGGCGCAGGGCGATAGAGCAGGGAATGGAATTTGCAGATGAGCTTAATGATAAGTTCATCGACCTTGACCTTTTGCAGAAGCAGACAGGGGAAACGGACGAGGAAAAGGTATTCACCATAAGGATACCCGACAGCGCCGACGATAAGAAGGAAGCTGCAAAGGAGGGTTCACTGTGACGGAAAAGGTATATACGATAGATGAGCTCAGAGCGCTTGAAGAATACCCCGGCACTGCCTATGAGCAGAAATACCATTTCAGCAGGTTCTCGGGCAAGGTGATAAAGCACCGTGATTATCACAGAGATTACTCTTTTCTTATTTATGTGCTGCTGTTTTTCTCGTTTTCGATAGGCGGCTGGATCTGGGAAGTCGGTATTCACGTTATAGAGGACGGAGTTTTTATCAACAGGGGAACTATGCACGGTCCGTGGCTGCCGATATACGGCTTCGGAGGAGTAGGTGCGCTGCTGCTGTTCAAGAAACGTGTGGATAATCAGGTGGGCGTGTTTGTAGGCTCGGTGTTTATCTGCGCTGCGGCGGAATATGTGACAAGCGTGCTGATAGAAAAGATACAGGGGCTTAAATACTGGGACTATAACGGATATTTTCTGAACATCAACGGAAGGATATGCTTTGAGGGCATCGTTGTGTTCGGCTTTGCGTGTATCCTTGTAATTTATATCCTGTCACCGTTTCTGGATAACATTTATGAGCATATCCCCAAAAAAGTGCTCGCTGCTGTGGCGGTGATACTTTGCGTGGGCTTTGCGGCAGACTTTTTTTATTCGCTCAAAGTGCCTAACGAGGGCAAGGGAATAACCGATTACTGCGTGGATATGATAAGATATGTAAGTATATAGGCATAAAAAAGGAGCTGCTGCGGTGTGCAACAGCTCTTTTTGATTTTATGGTCTACTTTGTTCCGAAGATACGGTCGCCGGCATCACCAAGACCCGGAACGATGTAAGCGTTTTCGTTCAGCTTTTCATCAAGGCAGCCAACGAATATCTTTATGTCCGGGTGAGCTTCCTGCAGGCGCTTGAGTCCTTCGGGTGCAGCAATTATGCACATAAAGCGGATATCCTTGCAGCCCTTTGCCTTGAGCATATTTACCGCATCAACGGCAGAGCCGCCTGTTGCAAGCATAGGATCGGGCACGATAACAAGGCGCTCTGAGATAAACTCGGGCAGCTTGCAGTAGTATTCGTGCGGTTCGTGAGTCTGCTCATCACGGTAAAGTCCTATGTGACCGACCTTTGCAGACGGGCACAGCGCAAGGATACCGTCTACCATTCCCAGTCCTGCACGCAGGATAGGTACGATAGCCAGCTTTTTGCCTGCAAGTACAGGCTGCATTGATTCTGCAACGGGTGATCTGACCGATACAAGCTCGGTAGGCAGATCCCTGAGAGCTTCATAAGCCATAAGGCTTCCTATCTCGCTGACAAGGGTACGAAAATCCTTTGTGCCTGTGTTTTCATCTCTGAGGAGAGTGATCTTGTGCTTTACAAGCGGGTGATCCATTATCATGGTGTTTGAATTGCTCATATAAAAAAACTCCTGTCATAATTATATATTACACATTCAGTATACCACATTTTTTTTAGCATTTCAACATAATAGCTGATAAAATTACGCAGCCTCGGCTGTGCGTTTTTTACAAAAAGCCGCTCGCAGTCCGGTGCAGGTGCAAATAAAATGTGCAAAAAAACAGCAGGGCGCTTGACAAGCCTGTGCATTAGTGCTATAATGACTGCAAGATAAATGCCATGACAAAGAGAAGTAGCATGAGAATTCGTTCAAAGTGAGTGCGGGATAGTGAAAACCGCATAACAGAGCTTGTGTGAATAACACTTTCGAGCAGCAAACCCAAAGCGTGAGCAAGTAGGGGCGACGATGACCGTGCGTTAAACGGTGAGAGTGACCGCAGAAAATGCGGTAATTCAGGTGGTACCACGGGTATTTATTGTATACTGTCCCGTCCTGTTGAAAAGCAGGACGGGTTTTTTGTTTATATTTATCAGCTCGGCAAACAGATCTACATAATGGAGGGTATTGTTATGAAGCACATCGACATCAAGGAAGTATTTGAGAACAAGGCATTGGTAAGCACCGATGTTACGGTATGCGGTTGGGTAAGAACTGCACGAAATTCAAAGAATGTGGCTTTTATAGAGCTTAATGACGGCACTTGCCTGAAGCATTTGCAGATAGTTATAGATAAGGAATCGGGTATAGACTTTGAAGATGCGCTCAAGCTGGGCAGCTCGCTCAAGGTCGAGGGAACAGTTGTTGAGGGAAGGAATGAAACTCCCGAGATAAATGCGAAAAGCATCACTGTTATCGGCAGCTGCCCTGCGGAATATCCGCTGCAGAAGAAAAGACATACTCTTGAATTTCTGCGCACGATGCCGCACCTGAGAGGCAGAACGAATACCTTCAACGCTGTTATGAGAGTGCGCTCGGTGCTTGCACAGGCTATACACAACTACTTCAGGGACAGGAATTTTGTTTATGTGAACACTCCGCTTATCACAGGAAGCGACTGCGAGGGCGCAGGAGAGATGTTCCAGGTAACAACGATCGGCTATTCCAATGAGTATAAGAACGAGCAGGAATACTATGAGAACGACTTTTTCGGCAAAAGAGCAGGACTGAGCGTTTCGGGACAGCTTGAGGGCGAAATGGCTGCAATGGCAATGGGCAAGATATACACATTCGGTCCGAGCTTCAGAGCTGAGAACAGCAACACACCAAAGCACCTTGCCGAGTTCTGGCACGTTGAGCCTGAGATAGCATTCGCAGAGCTTCCCGAGGTCATCGAAACAGCTGAGGATATGATAAAAACAGTTATCAGAACGCTGCTTGATACCTGCCCGAACGAGATGAAGTTCTTTGACGACCATTTTGAGAAAGGTCTTATAGAAAGGCTGGAGGAGCTTATCAGCCACGAGTTCGGCGTTGTGACCTACACCGAGGCTATAAAGCTGCTCAAGGAGTCGGGTGAGAATTTTGTTTACCCTGTTGAGTGGGGCTGCGACCTGCAGACAGAGCACGAGAGATATATCTCCGAGAAGGTGTTCAAAAAGGCGGTGTTCGTGACGGATTATCCAAAGGAGATAAAGTCGTTCTATATGAAGCAGAACCCGGACGGAAAGACGGTTGCCGCAGTTGACCTGCTCGTACCGGGAGTCGGTGAGATAATCGGCGGAAGCGAGAGAGAGGCTGACTATGATAAGCTCGTTGCAACTATGAAGGAAAGAGGAATGAACCTTGACCTGTACACAGATTATCTTGATCTGAGAAGATACGGCTCTGTTCCGCACGGCGGCTTTGGTCTTGGTTTTGAAAGACTTATAATGTATGTAACGGGAATGCAGAATATCCGTGACGTTATACTGTTCCCAAGAACAGTGGGAAGCATCAGATAAATCAGAATTTAGTTTATTACAAACTATAAGATGTGTGCCCGAAGGGGTTATAGGGGGCGATCGGAAAGCCCCCTAAGGAAAATACATTTGATATTCAAGCCGCCTTTTTGCAAGCGGCTTGAGGCAACCGACGTTACC
>DFFV01000066.1 GCA_002371625.1 Ruminococcus sp. UBA3767 | reverse complement strand
GCGTTCAGCAGGCACTTTTGAAGATAGTTGAAGGCACAGTTTCAAACGTTCCTCCGCAGGGAGGAAGAAAGCATCCGCATCAGGAGTTTATCCAGGTGGATACAAAGAATATCCTGTTTATATGCGGCGGAGCTTTTGACGGCCTTGAAAAACTCATCGAGAAAAGAACTGATTCTTCGTCAATGGGCTTTGGAAGCAATGTTAAGAAAAAGGGCGAGGAGAAGAACATAATGAAAAAAGTTCTTCCACACGACCTTGTCAAGTTCGGACTCGTTCCCGAGCTTGTCGGCAGATTGCCTGTTATAACCGTGCTTGACGAGCTTGATGAGGAAGCGCTTTGCAGGATACTCACCGAGCCGAAAAACTCGCTTATCAAACAGTATACAAAGCTGTTCAAGCTCGATGGTATTGATTTCACCATCACCGATGAAGCTATGAAGGAGATCGCTAAGAAAACTATCGCCCAGAAAACAGGCGCAAGAGGCTTGCGTGCGATAGTTGAAAGGATACTCACCAAGCTGATGTTTGATGCTCCGAGCGATGAAAGTATCGTTGCTATAAAGATAACTGCGGATTGTGTAACAGATGATGCACCGCCGCAGATAACGAGAAAACCGCTTGAAATAGCACAGTAATAATAAAAAACAACGGACTGCCGAATTGCTCGACAGTCCGATTTTTTGTACATTTAATTCTTTTTAAGTATCTTTTTAGCTGTCTTGATAAGGTAATCAAGTCCCCATTTCACATTGTCACGGTAAAGGAAAACAAGCAGCGCAAGACACGCAAGATAAGCTGCAATCGTCAAAAGCCCGAATTTGAAGAACGTGTTGTAAAAAGCAAACAGTATAAGCGCAAGCGTTATGGTGTAAAACCTGCCCAGCTTGTAATCAACATAGAAATACTTGTTTGAAAGCACCGTTCTGAGCGTGAAGAAAACCACATAAGATATTCCCGTAGAAATAGCCGCACCCTTGCAGCCTATCCACGGAACAAGTATCATGTTGCCGATTATGTTGGTCACACACGCACCTGCTGAAACCACTATCTGCATCATGCTTTTTTTCTTGAAAACAAGTCCGCTCACGGTCGTTTCCGAGATGGTGTACATTATAGGGTTGAAGCACAAAAAGGGGAGTATTACCGCAGCTTCACGGTATTTTTCACCCAGCAGGTAAACGAACAGATCCTTGCAGAGTATAAGCGAAAGCCCAAGGAAAAACATAACTATCGTGATTATCTGATTGCCACGCTGATAAAAGCTCTTGTCCTCGGGATCCTTGCTGTAATGCTCAACCGACATCGGCTGCCACAGCGTGTTGAATGTGGTCTGAATGATAGCAAAAACGTTGACCAGCGTTATCGCAGAGGAATAAACACCTACCTCAGCTTCGGTCCTGTAATGGTCCAGCGAGAGTTTGTCTATTGCCGAGAACAGTGTTGCAAGTCCCATTGAAAGTATGTAGGGGTAGCCGTATTTCAGCAGCTCCTTCATAGTAACGCCGCAAGCGCCCTTTGTGCTGCTCTTGGGCTTCCAAAGCCGCCTGTTAGCTGCAATGCTGACAAACAGGCATACAAACGATGCAAACGTTGCCGCAAATATCAGCGACTTTGACCTGTCGCTTTTGATAAGGTAAATAAGCGGAAATACAGCCGCAAGGTACATCAGCTTGTGGATAATGTTCAGCAGCGAGTATAACTTGCTCTTGTATTCCAGCCTTACAAGCAAAAGGCTGAAACGGTATATCAGCTGCGAAAGCGTAAACACACACAGCACTGACATTATCAGTGGGTTGAATTTCAGCTTGATAATTCCCGTAAGCGAGACAGCCATAACTATACCGCTCACCGCAAGGCAGCACAAAACCGGTAATACCACGCACTTTGAAAGCAGCGAGCTTTTGTAGTCCTCAGTGTCCTTTTCGTAATAAAAACGCACCAGCGCCTGATCCAGACCGATGCAAAGCACCATTACCGCAAGGCTCGAATACATCGTAAATAACGAATAACGACCGTTTTCATCAGGATCGACAAGACGAGTTATTATCGGCTCTGTTATCAGTCCCAGCAGCATATTTATCAGCGTACCGCCGCCTATTATCGTAAAATGCTTAAGAAAGCTGTTGTTCTTTTCCATTATATATCTTCTTTCTTCAGTATTCGCATACATTAGATATAATACAATAAAAAGCCCCCAAAGTCAACGCTTTTAAGGGCTTTTTGTAATTATGCACAACATTATCGCCGCAAAGCAGCGATTTATGCGGAAAATGAGAATATCTCTTAGCTGTAAAGCTGCTCCATTTCCTTTATCAGCTCGCCGAAAACAGCAAGCGCATCGTTTATCGGCTTTGGTGCAGCCATATCCACACCTGCGCCACGCAGCAGCGAGATAGGATCCTTTGAGCAGCCACCGCTGAGGAAACCGATGTAATCCTTAACTGCGCTTTCGCCCTCGCTGAGAATTCGTGAGGAAAGCGCTATCGCAGCAGCGATTCCCGTTGCGTACTGATAAACGTAGTAATCGTAGTAAAAATGCGGTATCCGTGCCCATTCAAGGCTTATCTCCTCGTCCGGCACGATACCCTCACCGAAATAGACCTTGTTAAGCTCTCTGTAAATGTCGCACAGAGTTTCAGCGGTAAGGCTCTCGCCGCCGGCAACAAGCTCGTTTATCTTCAGCTCAAACTCCGCAAACATCGTCTGCCTGTAAAGCGTTGTGCGGAACATTTCAAGGAAGTAGTTTATAAGATACGCCTTTTCCTTTTTGTCCTTAGCGTTTTTCAGCAGGTATCTCATCAGCAGCGCCTCATTGCAGGTCGAAGCCACCTCAGCTACAAATATAGAGTAATCGCAGTAGCATACAGGCTGAGTTTTATTGGAAAGATACGAGTGAACAGCGTGTCCCATCTCGTGAATGAGCGTGAACATACAGTTCAGCGTGTCCTTGTGGTTGAGCAGCACATAAGGGTGCACCCTTGCCCCTGCGGAATAAGCTCCACTTGTCTTGCCCTCGTTCTCATAAACGTCTATCCAGCGGTTCTCAAAGCCCTCTTTTATTATCGCAAGGTAATCCTCGCCCATAGGTTCAAGCGCTTTAAGCACCGTTTCCTTAGCTTCTTCAAAGGTTATCTTCATATCAACATCGCTGACTATCGGTGTGTAAAGGTCGTAATAATGCAGCTCATCAACACCGAGCAGCTTTTTGCGAAGCTCAACGTAGTCGTACATATAGTGCATATTATCGTGCACCGTGTTAATAAGATTGTGGTATACCTGCACGGGTATCTCGTTAGCTGAAAGGGAAGCCTCCAGCGAGGAAGCGTACTTGCGTGCCTTTGCATAGAAATTCACCGATTTTATCTGAGCGCTCAGTGTAGCAGCGCAGGTGTTTTTAAAGCTGCCGTAGGTGGAATACAAAGACTCAAATGCGCTTTTCCTCAGTTCTCTGTCAGGTGACTGAACAAGCGGGATATAAGTTGAATGTGTTACCTGGTGTGCTTTGCCGTCCTTGTCCACAGCGTCGGGGAATTTCAGGTCGGCATCCGAGAACATCGAGAATATGTTTTCAGGGGATTCACCCATTTCAGCAGTCAGCGCAAGAATATTTTCCTCTGCCTGCGATAGAACGTGTTCCTTTTTCTCTCTTATCAATTCCAGCTTGCGCCTGTACATTTCAAGCTCAGGCTTCTGCGCAAACATCTCATCCAGATTATCCTGCTCAATAGCGACAAGCTCGGGAGTCTCAAAGCTGCCTGCGGAGTTTATCTGCATGAAAACATTTACCGCCTGACCTGTCATGTTCTGATATTTAGCGACCGTTGTGTCCTCATCGCTTTTTCTCTGTGCATAGTTTATCAGGCTGTCGCATATAAGCGTAATGTCATCGCTCATTTTGAGATACTCATACAGCGTATCTGCGCTCTGTGAGAGCTTGCCCTCGTATTCGGGCAGCTTTGCGGCATAGCGCTTTAGCTTTTCAAGGTCCTCATACCAAAGCTCGTCAGTCGCATAGATATCGTTGATAGCCCATTTGAACTGCTCCTGTATCTGTTCTCTTTTCATTACTTTTTCTTCGCTCATTTTGTACGCTCCTTCTGAAATTATTCATCACTAACTATTATACCACGCAACTGCTGTCAAATCAAGCAAAAAACTGCGAAGACATTAAAAATCTCCGCAGTTTGTATTTTTATCACATATAGTTTCTCGGGTTTACAGCGTAGCCGTTCTTGCGGACCTCAAAATGCAGGTGTGCACCTGTTGAGTAACCTGTTGAGCCGACCTTACCGATAACATCACCGGTATCTACCTTCTGTCCAACTGAAACGAGAACGTTTGTCTGGTGACCGTAAAGTGACCACAGACCGTTGCCATGGTCGATTATGCAGTAGCGTCCGTAACCGCCGCCGCAGCCGCAGGAACCGTTCTTACCGTAGTTGTGGGTACAGTAGTTTTCAACTCTGATAACCTTTCCCGGAGCAGCAGCGCAGATATCTGCACCGTTTATGCCGTATGAGCAGATATCAATTCCGTTGTGGTTAGTTCCCCATCTCGGTCCGAATTCCGAAGTAACACCGTAGTATCCCGGTACAGGCCACTTAAAGAATCCCGAACCTGTGAGAGGGATATTTACAGGAGTGCTTGATGAAGAAGATGACGATGAAGACTGTTGCTGCTGCCACTGTTGCTGCCACTGCTGCTGTTGCCTTTGTCTTTCAGCAGCGGCTGCCGCAGCCTTTCTTGCAGCTTCCTCAGCAGCTTCCTTATCGGCAATAGCCTTTCTTTCTTCAAACAGTTTAGCCAGATCCTTTTCAAACTTATCCTGCTCATTGTCGATAGACTTCTTGTTAGCCTCATAAGCCTGTTTCTGTCTTTCAAGGTCATCAACTACCTGTTTGCTCTGCTTGAGCAGATCCTGCAGCTTTGCCCTCTGGCTCTCGTGATCCTTCTGCTGCGATTCCAGCTTGCTCTTGTTTTCTTCAAGCGTAGCCTTTTTAGCTTCAAGCTCTTTCTTGTCAGCCTCAAACTGCGCCTTCATAGCAATGAGATTATCTATCATCTCATTATCGTGGCTTGCGACTCTTTTTACAAGCTCTATCTTCATAAGCATATCGTAAAAGTCAGTCGAGCCTGCGATAACGCTGGTGTAGGAATTATCACCGACTATGTACAGCGCACGAAGTCTTTTGTTGAATTCCTCTGTGCCTTTGTCGATCTCTTCCTTTTTCTCAATTATCTTTTGCTCCTGCTTGCTGATATCCTCACCAAGCGAATCTATCTGCTTGCTCAGTTCTGTTATCGAAGATTCAAGAGCGAGGATAGTTTTCTGAACAGTTTCTATCTGAGAATTGATAGCTTTCTGTTTTTCCTCTTCCTTTTCGATATTTCCCTGAGTAGAGTTTATCTGCGAGTCGAGCTGTTTTTGCTGTTCCATAAGCTCATCGAGCTTTTTCTGAGTATCATCGATACTATTCTGATTGGCCTGAGCCTCTTCACTGACAGCGCTTGCCGACTGAGTATTCACACCGTCCTGCTGGGCGTAAGAGAAACAACCCATACAAACAGCAGCGCAAAGCGTGAAAGCGAGGCATCTTTTAGCCATTGAAATCTTTTTCACTTTGATCCTCTCCGTTAATGCAGTCAAAGCTGCGAACCATTTTTACACAAAACATACGGCAGGTCAGGCATAAGCCCAATCTGCCGCCTGATCTTAATTAAACCTTCAGGTGTTTTCCTGTACTTATCGAAGTACCGATAGCACCTATAAATGCGCCTGCAACGAGATAAGAGATCGTTACAGCTATAAACATCGAATCGAATGAGTAGATGTTGTTGAGTCCGAAGATACCGAACAGGTGGTAGTCTTCGTTAAGGATCTTGTAAACGCCCTCATAAGCGAACTTTGTAATGAAAAGTGCGCAGCCTGCGGCGATAAGACCAACTACCATACCCTCGATAAAGAAAGGTATTCTTATAAAGCTGTTTGTAGCACCAACATATTTCATAATGTTTATCTCCTTACGCCTTGCAAAAACGCTTGCACGGGTCGTGTTGGAGATGATTATAAGTGAAACGAGCACAAGTGCGACAACAATAGCTATAGCAACGATAATGAATATCCTTCTGAAGTTGATAAGGATATTTGCGAACTCGGTAGGGGACTGAACAGATTCAACTCCATCAAAAAGCTCTATTTCAGTCGTTGTTTCAGACATCTTCTTAATATCGTTTACATTGAGTCTGTAAACATCGGGGAGCGGGTTGTCCTCAGCATACTTAAAGTAATCCTGCTGAGCCTCGGTCATCTTTTCCATCATATCCTTCCAGGCTTCATCCTTGCTGTAAAGCCTTACGTCCTTGACGTTGGGGATATCCTTTATCTTTTCCTCAATATCCGAGAGCTTCGACTTTGAAACGCCGTCCTTGATAACTACCATTACCTCGCTCTTTTCCTCGATATTGCCAATTATCTTATCAAGGTTGATAGAAACGAGTATCGAAAAACCTACCATAATGAGTGAAACGAGGAGGATACAGAATGATGCAAAAGTCATCATCTTATTTCTCCAGATCCCTTTGAAACCCTGACGGATCAGGTAATTGAAACTATTGATCTTCATTGGAACCTCCTATTACCTCATCGAACTGTATGCTTCCCTTGTTGATATTAATAATGCGTCCTCCGAAGTAACGCACAAGATCATGCTCGTGAGTTACCATCAGTATAGTAGTTCCGCATTCATTTATACCCTTGAGAAGTTCGACGATCTCGTAAGAAAGCTCCGGATCAATGTTTCCGGTAGGCTCGTCTGCGATTATAAGCTGCGGATCGTTTACCAGTGCTCTTGCAAGTGCTACACGCTGCTGTTCACCGCCCGAAAGCTCGGTCGGGTAGCTTTTAGCCTTTTTGGAAAGTCCCACAAGGCTGATAACATAAGGAACACGGCTTCTTATATACTTTGCAGGTGCATCGATAACACGAAGCACGAAAGCGATGTTCTCATAAACTGTCATCGTAGGTATGAGCCTGAAGTCCTGGAATACGACTCCGATCGTACGTCTTAATTTAGGTACTCTTTTTCTCTTTAGCTTTTTCAGGTTGAATCCGTTTACCATAACCGAGCCGCTTGTAGCGTCTATCTCTTTAAGTATCAGTTTGATAAGCGTGGATTTTCCGGCACCTGACGGACCGACAACGAAAGCAAAATCACCGTCGTTGATCTTCAGATTGACTTTGTTCAATGCATCTACACCGCTTGAGTAGGTGACAGACACATCTTTAAATTCTACCAAAATTTTACACCGCCTTAGAAATACGCCTAAGGGAAGCGCTCAGATCAGAACTTGACCGGGTTAGCGGCAAGATACTTTTTGACCATAAGAGCTATCTTGAAGAT
>DFFV01000029.1 GCA_002371625.1 Ruminococcus sp. UBA3767 | reverse complement strand
ATAAACAACTGTAAGTTCAGACAGCAGGTAGTTCCCGGTGACACTCTTGAGATAGAGGTCGAGATACTCAAAGTCAAAGGACCTATCGGCGTTGGCAAGGCAATAGCCACCGTCGGCGGCAAGAAAGCAGTCTCGGCGGAGATAACCTTTGCCATAAAGTAAGGTGACAAAATTGAGCAAAGTGAAAAAACTATTGCTGTTTTTGCTTGCAGCTGCCCTGTGCAGTGCGGGCTGCATTGCTCTTATCATTTCAGTGAGAAGACTGATACGCTGGGGGTTCGGCGGCACCGAACACAGTAAAGCTGTTGGACTGTTGTTTACAGCTGCAGTTGTCATCATTCCCGCTCTGCTGCCGGCATCGGTCTATAATCTATTCCGCAAACGTTTTGAGTTCACCGAAGACCACAATAAAACGAAGATAATGCATTTCTTGATGTGGGCGGCTATGTTTTACGCAGCTGCGACCATAGCAAGTCTGAACGAAAACATCCTGTCACTCTATGAAAAAAGAAACGTTCATCTCGACGATGACGAACGTGCATTGGGATTGATGATTACCATGCTGTATGTGTTTATCGCATCTGTCATACTCACTGCAGTTATCAATGCTATCATAAATAGAAAAAAATCAAACTTCAAGGAGAAGAATGATGTTTAAGAAAGTCCTTATCGCCAACCGCGGCGAAATAGCTGTGAGAATAATCCGTGCCTGCCGTGAGCTTGGCATTCAGACGGTCGCTGTCTATTCGACCGCCGACAAGAACGCTCTGCACACGATGATAGCAGACGAGGCAGTCTGCATAGGTCCTGCACCGAGCAAGGACAGCTATCTGAATATGAAGGCGATAATCGCAGCCTGCGAGATAACGGGTGCGGATGCGGTTCACCCCGGATTTGGTTTCTTGTCGGAGAACCCTTCGTTTGCACGCACCTGTGAAAAGTGCGGCATCACATTTATCGGTCCCCGTGCGGTATCCATAGAGATGCTGGGTGACAAGGCGCAGGCAAAGGAAACTATGAAGGAAAACGGCGTGCCTGTTATTATGGGCTCTGACGGCGCAATATCAAATATCCACGCTGCGCATACGCTTGCAAATGAGCTGGGATACCCGGTGCTTATAAAGGCTTCCGCAGGCGGCGGAGGAAGAGGGATCAGGATAGTTAACGATGACAGCGAGCTTGAAAAGCAGATGACTGCTGCCAAGCAGGAGGCGCTGGCTTGCTTTGGCAACGATGAGATCTACATGGAAAAGTTCATTGTCGATCCAAAGCACATCGAGATACAGATACTTGCGGACAATTACGGCGATGTGATATACCTGGGCGAGCGTGACTGCTCGATGCAAAGGCGCAACCAGAAGGTGCTGGAGGAAGCGCCTTCACCTGCGAGCTTTATGACTCCCGAGCTGAGAGAGAAAATGGGTAAAGCTGCCTGCACGGCTGCAAGAGTCTGCGGCTACCGCAACGCAGGAACGATAGAATTCCTTGTTGACAAGGACGGGAATTTCTACTTTATGGAGATGAACACCCGTATCCAGGTGGAGCACCCGATAACCGAGCAGGTAACGGGCATAGACCTTGTCAAGCAACAGCTGCTCATCGCACAGGGCGAGCACCTGAGCATAAAGCAGGAGGATGTACAGATAAAGGGACACGCTATCGAGTGCCGCATAAATGCAGAGAACCCGGAGCTGAATTTCAGACCTTCGCCGGGAACGATAAGATCGCTGTTTATCCCCGGAGGCTTCGGGGTGAGAGTCGATACGGCGGTCTACCAGGGGTATGAGATACCGCCTTATTACGACTCGATGATAGGCAAGCTGATAGTTTACGGCAAGGACAGGCAGGAGGCTATCGCAAAGATGACCTGGGCGCTGAGCGAGTTCATTGTTGAAGGCGTTTCGACAAACGTGGACTTTCAGCTGAAGCTGATAAGGCGCAAGGAGTTTATTGACGGAAATTACGACAATGGCTTTCTTAACAGAGTCGATATTTTGAAGCAGGAGAGGAGTAATGGCTGATGCTTGAGGATCTTTTTTCAATGGTCAAGGTCAGGTTCAATGCAGACCAGACCGAAGATGACAAGAAAAAAACAGATATCCCCAAGGGCTTGCTTTTCAAATGCCCAAGATGCAGAAGTGTGACGTTCTCGGAGGAATTCAACAAGAACGGCAAGGTGTGCCCGAACTGCAACTATCACTCTCGCCTGAGCGCTAAGGAAAGGCTGGAGATAACTGTTGACAAGGGCAGCTTCAGAGAGTTCGACAGAACTATGGTATCGGGCAACCCGATAGATTTTCCCGATTATGAGCGCAAGCAGATAGCAATGAGAGAAAAAACGGGGCTTAAAGATGCTGTCGTTACGGGCAGAGCTAAGATATACGGCAAGGATACGGTCCTGATAGTTATGGATTCCAACTTTATGATGGCTTCGATGGGAAGCGTTGTGGGTGAGAAGATAACCAGGGCGTTTGAATATGCGACAAAGCATAAGCTGCCTGTTATTGCGTTCACCGCTTCGGGCGGTGCAAGAATGCAGGAGGGCATAGTTTCGCTGATGCAGATGGCTAAGACCAGCGGAGCTGTGGCAAGGCATAACGAGGCAGGACAGCTTTACATATCGGTAATGACCGATCCGACAACGGGCGGTGTCACGGCTTCGTTCGCTTCGCTGGGTGATATTATCATCGCTGAGCCGAAGGTGCTGATAGGATTTGCCGGCAGACGTGTTATCGAAGGCACGATAAAGCAGAAGCTGCCCGATGATTTCCAGTCGGCAGAGTTTATGCTCGAAAACGGCTTTGTTGACATGATCGTTGAAAGGGGCAGGCTCAGGAGGGTGCTTTCACATCTGCTGAGAATGCACAATTATACGGGGGAGGTGCCTAAAAAGTGAGCGAGCTGACTGCGAGCCAGCGCCTTGATATAATAAGGCACAAGGGCAGACCTACCGTAAATGATTATATACCAAAAATATTTGACAGGTTCATCGAGATGCACGGAGACAGGCTCTTTGGCGATGACGGTGCGATAATGGGCGGAATTGCCTATTTTAAAGGCACACCCGTTACGGTGATAGCTCAGGTAAAGGGCAGAGATCTGGCGGAGAACCAGAAGTGCAATTTCGGAATGCCGCACCCCGAGGGCTACCGCAAGGCTTTAAGGCTTGCCAAACAGGCGGAAAAATTCCACAGACCTGTTATCTGCCTCGTTGATACGGCAGGAGCTTTCTGCGGAGTGGACGCCGAAAAAAGAGGACAGGGCGAGGCTATCGCAAAAAACCTGATGGAATTTATGACGCTGAAAACGCCGATAATCTCAATAGTGCTGGGAGAAGGCGGCTCGGGCGGTGCGCTGGCGCTGGCGGTATGCGATGAGCTGGCAATGCTGGAGAACGCTTTGTACTCGGTCATCTCGCCAAGAGGCTTTGCAAGTATCCTGTGGAAAGATGCTTCCAGAGAGCGTGAGGCGTGCGAGGTGATGAAGATCACAGCGGGCGACCTGACAAGGCTGGGCGTGTGCGATGCGGTCATAAAAGAGGCACAGGGAGGCGCTCATAACGATCCCGAGGCGACTGCAAACAACATCAGTGACTATATTTCGCAGGCTCTTGAAAGAAAATTGAAAAAAGGGCTTGACGAATTGATAAATGAACGCTATAATAAGTTTAGAATTGTGGGAGAGTTCTATGAGTCCCCACGATCTGATAAATAAGATGTGGGGTTTACCTGTCATCCATGAAATATGAAACGGAGGAAATTGAAATGGTATTTGATAAGATCAAGAGCATTATCGTTGACCAGCTCGACGCTGA
>DFFV01000090.1:36341-36698 GCA_002371625.1 Ruminococcus sp. UBA3767 | reverse complement strand
GGTTCGAATCCCCAATAGCTCATAAAAAACGACCGCTTATTTACGCAGTTTTGCGAAGATAGGCGGTCTTTTTGTATTTATTTGCAAACTATGAAAGACATCAGCATAAATGGCTCGTTTTCAGCCTGCCTTGTTATCTCGACGGTAACGGTGTGCCGCTCGCAGCGTTCATGATCGCTTATTATGCTTACAAGGCTTTTATCGCCCCAGTCCTCCTCAAACTCTGCGTCAAGCGTTACAGCGCAGCTCTTATCGCCGTCTGTGTATGCTATCGCAGCAGGTGCGGGTCGGCGCACAGTTTTCCGCCACTGGATAAGCAGCTTTTTCCCGGTATATTCCAAGGTCATCTTATCGCTG
>DFFV01000090.1:0-36277 GCA_002371625.1 Ruminococcus sp. UBA3767 | reverse complement strand
GAGCCAGCCGTTTTTGAATGGGATATTAAAGGGCAGCCCTTTGGCAGCATCAATGGTAAAGCCCGAAAGCTCAGGCTCACAGCAGGTGTTGTCAAGCATTTCACATTCGCAGTAACCGCAGGGTGTAATGCTTGCAGGCAGGGCAGGCTTTTCAAATTCTCTCTGCGTACCTTGCAGGTAGCTTTTGTAAGAATCCTCTATCAGCGCAAAAAGCATTTCGGAAAGCATCTCATGCCCCTTGTCCGTCGGGTGAAGATAGTCTGATGACAATTCAAGCGGCGTGTATTTTCCCTGCTGCATTAGCGGAACAAACACCTTAGCAGCGTTAACTATCGGCAGCCCGTAATGCTTTGCAATAGTATTGTGCCGCTGTGCGGCATTCGGCTTTCTGTTGAAAAATGTGTTGTTCAGCACGACCACAGCCTTGACGCTTGGCGCACTCAAAAGCACTCGCAGCAGGCTTTCATAGCTGCGTGAGTAAAGCTCGGTGTCATCGTCATTTACCGAAAAATCAACAAATACAAGCTGCGGTTCGTTTGCAAGAACGTGGTTCCTTACTCTTGCACAGCCGTAAAGCGACGTTGTTGCGCCAATTCCTGCGTTGAAGTATTCTATTCCGGCAGAGCTGAACTTACCCTTGATAAGCTCGGTAAGCCTGTTTACATAGCGCTTGCTCTCGTCAGAAGCGGCAAAGCCCTGAGTGATAGAACCGCCAAGGTATACTATTTTAAGAGCACCGTATTTTTCTATATGTTCAAATACACCGCCGAGATAAGCCAGATCTCCCATGCTTTCAACTGCATTTTTAAAGCACATTTTAACTACCTGCCTTTCAATTAGATTATAGCACGAACAGGACAAAATGTAAACCACCTCAGCAGCAGCGGCTGTCCGCTTGTCCGTCGCAATTTACTTTGTGAGGACGGAGAGTTTCGCACTGCTCCGGATCTTTCAAAAGCAGGACAGGAATAGGATATGGTTTTCGGCGGCTGTCCGCTTGTCCGTCGCAATTTACTTTGTGAGGACGGAGAGTTTCGCACTGCTCCGGTTCTTTCAAAAGCCGGACAGGAATAGGATATGATTTTCGGCGGCTGTCCGCTTGTCCTCTAATAGTATCGGCGGTTCCACCTATATCAATAAATACGAGAGATACTGTTGACGAATGAGCAAAAAAGGTATATAATGATTATAAATATTATGTGATTTTGCAGGATTGCGGTTTTGTTCCTGCAAAAAGGAAGTGGATTACATGGATGATATAAAGCAGCTGCTTGTGCGTTCGCACACGCTGGTCATATTCAAAAGCCTTTATGATGAGCCTGTTTTTTCAAAGCTGCTCAGTGCGGTCAAAGCCTGCCTTGGCGATGACACACAAAAGGCGATAGATGAATACTGCGGCTTTATCAGCGAGCTTTACAAGTATACCGACGATCTTACGGAGTATCTGCTCAAGCTGGTGCTTGAGAACGAGAACCTGTTCATGCTTCGCAGGGGAGAGGGCAAGCAGACGGGAACACTGCTTGAGGAATGCCTTGCAAATGAGCTGCAAATAATCCAGGAGCTTGCCGAGATACCATCGGCTGAGCTGACAGCAAGACTTGACTTTGACGGCTTTCTCCCGGAATATAAAACGCAAAGGCTGGATTTTTCACAGATATATGCCGACAGGGTGCACGAGATAAATAAGTTCGGCTACGGCATATATTCGCAGTACCACGTTTTTGTGCTTGATGAGGGCAGGATAAAACCTGTCGAGTACCCCGATCCAGTCAAGCTCTCGCAGCTTTCAAATTATGAGCTGCAAAGAGAGCCTGTTATCAAAAACACTCTTGCGCTGCTGGCAGGAAAACCTGCGAACAACGTGCTTTTGTACGGCGACTGCGGAACGGGAAAATCCTCAACCGTTAAAGCTATCGCAAATGAATACGCCTCGCAGGGACTTCGCCTTATCGAGCTGAAAAAGCGTCAGCTGCACGAGATACCTGCAATAGTTGAAACTATCAGCAAAAATCCGCTGAAGTTCATAATCTTTATAGATGACCTTTCTTTCACCGAGGACGACAGCGATTTTGCCGCACTCAAAGCGATACTTGAGGGAAGCGTTTCCTCAACAGCGGACAACCTTGCGATATATGCAACGTCAAACCGCAGACACCTTGTAAGAGAAACGTTCTCGGCAAGAGCAGGCGATGAGATACACTTCAAGGATACCATGCAGGAGGTGCTTTCACTTTCTGACAGGTTCGGGCTTACGGTAATATTCCAGCGCCCCGATAAGCAGACTTTCCTTGAAGTGACAAAGGCGCTTGCTGAGCAGTACAGGCTTGAGTTGCCGGATGAGGAGCTTTTCACCAAGGCAGAGGCTTATGCGCTTTCGAGGGGAGGCCGTTCTCCGAGAGTTGCAAGGCAGTTTGTAGAATACCTGAAAGGATGTGGAACGGATGCTTGAATTCGTGAAATGCGAAACAGACCATAAGCTGAGAAGAACTGCCGAAATGGCGGACGATATCTGGCACGAGTGCTTTGAGGGCATTATATCCGATGAGCAGATAGATTATATGGTCGATAATTTTCAGTCATACGCTGCTATAAAAAAGCAGGTCGCTTCACAGGGGTATGAATACTACAATTTTGTGCTTGACGGCACGAGGATAGGCTACTTTGCTCTTGTCGGGCAAAAGGACGGCACTCTGCTGCTTTCTAAGCTGTATATGTATAAGGAATACCGTGGCAACGGCTACGCTTCGCAGGCATTTGAATTTATAAAGGAAAATGCAAAGCAGCGTGGCTGCAGGCAGGTCTGGCTAACTGTGAACAGGCATAACTACGGTGCTATCAAGGTCTATGAGGCTTTTGGCATGAAGCGCCTGAGGGAACAGGTCGCTGATATTGGCAACGGCTTTGTTATGGACGATTATATTTACGGAATAGATATTTAAAAGTACAATTTTTCGGACATTAAACGGCTTTTGTGGAAATGACTGCAAAAGCTGTTTTTTGAGCTTTTGCTGCCTTGACCTGCGATCGTGGGATCAATAAAAAGAGGAGATCTTATAATGAATATCAACCAGCTTAAATATGTGCTTGAAGTAGCAGCATCTTCTTCCATGCGTGAAGCATCAACGAAACTGTATGTTTCTCAGCCTGCGCTGTCTGCAAGTATTCACGATCTGGAAGAAGAACTCGGGATACTGATCTTTGAGAGGAATAACAAGGGCATCTCTCTTACGGACGAGGGCAGAGAGCTTTTATCCTATGCCAAAAAGGCTGTTCAGCAATATGAGATACTTGAGGACAGGTATCTTGCAAGGGAAAGCGGCAAAGAGCGCTTTTCTGTTTCAACGCAGCATTATAACTTTGCGATCAAGGCATTTACCGGCGTGATACGGCAGACCGACCCTGAAAAATACACTTTTTCAATTCATGAGACTAAAACCAAAGAGGTACTTGAAGATGTTAGGAGTATGAAAAGTGAAGTTGGTATCGTATCCTTTTCGGGTTCAAATGAAGCGTTGGTAAAAAAGCTGCTTCGTGATTACCGGTTGGATTTTACACCACTTATGAAAAGGGACACCTATGTATATGTCTGGAAAGACCACCCTTTTGCTGGTAGGAGCATTATTTCCATAGAGGAATTGCAGGACTATCCGTGTATATCTTTCGACCAAAGCGACGACAGCAATTTTTATCTCAATGAAGAAGCTATGGCAGATTATGCGTTCAACAAAATGATAAGGTCTGATGACAGAGCCACTACCATGGAGCTGATAGCTGAGCTTGATGGTTATTCTATCGGGTCGGGTATGCTTTCAAAAGCAGATGCTGTACTTCAGGGTCTTGTAGCGGTCAAACTAAAAGAGGAGGACCCGCTCACCATAGGTTACATAACGAGAAAAGGAAGTACGATGTCTGTATATGGCAAGCGATATATTGAGGCGTTAACACAATACAAGGAACTGTGAAACGATATAGCAGTAAAAAGGACGAAAGCTGATTTGGCTTTTGTCTCTTTTTTTTATATCCGGTTTCTTTTTTTGCGATAAGCATAGGTTATCACAGATGATAAAAACGAACGAATTTACAAAGCACCTGAACTGGATTATAATATTAAAGGATCAAAGAGAAGCAAATAAATCGTCTGCCGGTATGAAGGCTCAATAGTAAAATATAAGGAGGAGACGGCGTGGATACGCAGTTTATCGAAAAATACTTTCCGTTATACCAAAAGGCAGCTTTGCTTACGGTAGAGATCGGGATCATCGGAATTGCCGCTGCCGTAATAATAGGTCTGATCTGTGAGATGATAATATATTTCAAGATACCGGTGCTCAGGAGAATAGTTTCAGTTTATATAGAGGTGAGCCGTAATACGCCGCTTCTGATACAGCTGTTTTTCATTTACTACGGATTCCCAAAGATCGGGATACGCACTGATGCAAAAGTGTGCGGAGCGATAGGTCTTGCATTCCTCGGCGGAAGCTATATGGCAGAGGCTTTCAGAAGCGGAGTAGAGGCGATAGACACTATCCAGGAAGAAAGCGCTTACAGCCTTGGACTGAGCAGGATGCAAACGGTAAGATATGTGATACTGCCGCAGGCAGTAACCGTCAGCGCACCGGCTTTCATAGCAAATGTGATATTCCTGCTTAAAGAAACCAGTGTGTTCTCGGCTATTAGTTTAATGGATCTTATGTTCACAGCAAAGGATCTGATCGGACTTTATTATAACACAACTGAAAGTCTTGTATTGCTGGTAGTATTCTATCTTATTATTTTACTGCCGGTTTCCGTGATAGGCAGTCTGATAGAGAGGAGGCTGCGCTATGGCGGATCTGGGGCTTGATGTTCTGTTCAAGGGAAGAAACTTTATCAGATTGCTTGAGGGACTTGGGGTCGCTTTGCGGATAAGCCTGATAGCTATACTCATAAGCATCGTTTTCGGCACACTCCTTGGAATACTCAGACAGCGTGAAAACCTGCTTTTGAAGTTCATAATGCGTCTTTATCTTGAGGTTATACGCATTCTGCCGCAATTGGTGCTGCTGTTCATAGTTTACTTTGGTACAACAAGATCGTTTGGCTGGGATCTCTCCGGTGAGGCAGCTTCAATAATCGTTTTTGCACTTTGGGGCACAGCTGAAATGAGTGATCTTGTCAGAGGAGCGCTGACAAGCATATCGGTGCATCAATACGAAAGTGCCGCTGCTCTCGGGCTTTCAGGAGCGCATATATATTTGTATGTGATACTGCCGCAGGCGGTGCGCAGACTTATACCATTGCTGATAAATCTTGTAACAAGGATGATAAAGACTACCAGCCTTGTGCTTATGATAGGAGTTGTGGAGATCCTGAAGGTCTCACAGCAGATAATCGAAGCTAACCGTATGAAAAGTCCGAATGCTGCATTTGGAGTATATCTGGCAGTATTCGTTCTATATTTTATAGTTTGCTGGCCTATAAGTATGCTGGCAAGAAAACTTGAAAAAAGATGGGGGTGATCGAATGTCAGAAGCAATTTTAGAGATCTCGCATTTGCACAAGACCTTCGATATCAACACGATCATTGAGGATCTTGACCTGTCGGTCCATGAGGGAGAGGTAATTGTGATCTTAGGTCCGAGCGGGTGCGGTAAAAGTACATTGCTGAGGTGTATCAACGCCCTGGAGAGCATTCAGGGCGGTCAGATAAAGCTTCGTGGAGAAACTGTATCAAAAGACGGTAAGAACCTGCGCGGCATAAGGCAGAAGATCGGAATGGTATTTCAAAACTACGAGCTATTTCCTCACATGACGGTGCTTGACAACATAATGCTTGCTCCCGTTAAAGCGCAGGGGCGCAAAAAGGATGAGGTAAGGGAAGAGGCGCTAGTCTTACTGAAAAGAGTAGGCCTTGAAGCCAAAGCGGAAAGCTATCCAAGGCAGCTCTCGGGCGGACAGAAACAGCGTACAGCTATTGTCAGAGCTTTGTGTACACATCCAGATATACTGTTGTTTGATGAAGTAACAGCTGCTCTTGATCCTGAAATGGTAAGAGAGGTTTTAGAGGTTATTCTGGACCTGGCAAATCAGGGTAAGACGATGCTTGTAGTTACACACGAAATGCAATTTGCAAGAGCGGTCGCAGACAGGGTCATATTTCTTGACGAGGGGAAGATCATCGAAGAGGGTACACCCGATGAATTCTTTGATTCTCCGAAAACAGACCGTGCAAAGCGATTTTTGAACACATTTACATTTGAGCGCAAAAGCTCACCGGTCAATATCTATTAGATCAATATAAACTCAAGGGGGATAATAACCATGAAAAAGTTAAAAACTATTTTTACATTGATTCTCACATTCACACTTGTACTTTCACTCGGATCATGCGGTGAAAGCAGCGGAAAAGATACTTCAAACAGCAGCTCGTCCGCTGTTTACCGTACACTTGATGAGATAAAGAAAAGCGGAAAGATCAATATAGGCGTGTTTTCAGACAAAAATCCATTCGGATATGTTGATGAGTCGGGTGAATACCAGGGCTATGATGTATATTTTGCACGCCGCATCGGAAAGGATCTGGGAGTGGATATAAACTTCGTTTCCACTGAGGCAGCAAACAGAGTAGAGTATCTTGAAACAGGTAAGGTCGATATTATTCTTGCAAATTTCACAGTTACCGATGAACGTGCTCAAAAGGTCGATTTTGCTTTGCCCTATATGAATGTATCGCTGGGTGTCGTTTCACCTGACAGCAGGGTGATAACCGATCTGTCACAGCTTGGTGCAAATGATGAGGTGATCGTTATTTCGGGAACTACAGCCGAGGATTATCTGATAAAGAATTATCCCAATATCAAGCTGCAGAAATATGACGCCTATGCAAATGCAAAAAATGCACTTGAAAACGGCAACGCAGCTGCTTGGGCTAACGACAACACAGAGGTGCTTGCTTATGCGCTGCAGAATAAAGGGTATAAGGTAGGTATACCGTCACTTGGCAGTCAGGATACAATAGCTCCTGCGGTTTCCAAAGGCAATGAAACACTGCTTAAATGGATCAATGATGAGATAAGATCACTTGCATCTGAAAACTTCTTCCACAAGGACTATGAGGAAACACTTGCTGATACATACGGTAAAGAACACGAGGAAAAGCTGGTCGTTGAAGGCGGTGTAACTTCTGATAAAAAAGGTGATCCTGATGTGAGCGATTCAAGCAGTTCCTGATCGCTGTATTGTTTATCGCTGCAGGATCATGAAGGGTATAGTGCCCGGCAGGTCCTGCAGTATGGTTTTCGGGTCTGTTTAATCGGTATGTTAAGGAGTCGGTGAAACAAATGAGAACTATACTTGCTTTTGGTGATTCTAACACCTGGGGACTTATTCCGGGGACAAAGGAGAGGTTTCCCTGGGAGAAAAGGTGGACAGGGATCCTGCAGAATAAATGCGGTGCCGTGCGCATAATTGAAGAGGGACTGTGCGGAAGAACGACTGTATTTGAAGATGCTGAGCGATCCGGAAGAAATGGCAGTACCGCACTCCCGCTGATACTTGAAAGTCAGTCTCCGCTTGATGCAGCTGTGGTGATGCTGGGAACAAACGATTGCAAAAGAATCTATTCAGCATCGGCAGACGAAATTGGAAATGGAATTGAAATATGCCTTGATGAGATACAAAAATACATACCTGCGAACAGTATCCTGCTGATTTCCCCTATTTTGCTGGGAGAGGATATCTGGAAAGCAGACAAGGATCCTGAGTTTGACAAAAGATCGGTAGAGATATGCAGCCGGATCAAAGATGTTTACAAGCGCATAGCAGAGAAAAGAAAGATAGCTTTTCTATCAGCTTCCGATCATGTCTCAGCAGACAGTCTGGATTCAGAGCACATGAATGAGGAGGGACATCGTATACTCGCATCGGTTGTATACGATAAACTCAGAGAAACAAAGATGATATAGCAGATACATAAACCTGAGCCGGATATATGATCGGCACAGGTTTTTTGTGCTTAGTGTAATAATTCTTATCAGAATTCGTTATTATAAGTGAAAGCGCTTTTAATAAAAGGAAGGGAGGCAAATATGAACGACAGTGAACTTATACAGCTGCTGTTTGAAAGAGATGAGCGTGCGATAGGCGAGATACAGATAAAATACGCCGCATATTGCCGTTACATCGCAGGTAATATCCTTTCCTCCCGGGAAGACATCGATGAGGTGCTCAACGATGCGCTCGGTGCACTGTGGCAGAGCATACCGCCTAATCGCCCCGAAAGCCTGAAAGCGTATCTTGGCAGGATAACAAGAAACATTGCGATAGACAAGGCTAAAAAAATGGCAGCACAAAAACGTGGCGGAAATACCACACAGGAGGTGCTTGACGAGCTTAAAGAGGCAGCAACCCGGGGCCAGCCCGAGCAGGAACTTGATGCAAAACAGCTTGGCAGCCTTATAAACGGCTTTGCTGCGCAGCTTGAACAAAAGCAAAGGGTGATATTCGTAAAACGCTACTGGTATCTTTGCTCATCAAAGCAGATAGCAGGCGAGTGCGGGATAAGCGTAAACAGCGTCAACACAACACTGCACCGCCTGAGAAAGCAGCTGAAAAAATATCTGGAACAGGAGGGTTATGATATATGAACGAGAATAAGATATTTGAAATGACCTCGCATCTTGACGATAAATATATACTTGAGGCAGCAGGCAAACAGAGCATACGGCAAACAAAGCATCATAAAAGAATATCTGCCAAGTTTGTTGCAATAGCCGCAGCTGCGGCGGTAATGACTGTTACGGCAGGTGCGGCTGCGGTAGCAAAGCTGACGAACAAAAAGAGCGTTGAGCAGTACTATGACAGCTCGGCAGCCGAAAAGATCGAGCAGGAGGGCTATGCTGTCGGAAAGGTATCAAAGAACACGCATTTTGAAGCAGTGCTTGAAAGCGTTATGAGAGATGAATACAGATGTATCCCGATAATCACTCTCAAGCCGCTTGATGATACGGCAGTAAAATGTATGAGTGAGCTGAGGTATGATCCTGTAATAGAATACAAGGACGGAAGCAGTGTAAGCGGCATGGCAGACGGCGAACCTGTAAACAACACAGGAATGATAAATCCGGGCAGCAGGGGAGCCTGCTTTTATGATCCACAAAAGGACGGCGACAGCCAGGCGGTCAAGGTGTTCATTTATTATAAAAACGGCAAGGCTGTTATTGAACCGAACAAGCAGCTCGTTCTCAGCTTCAAGGCTTTGAGTGATGATTACAAGGGACTGTTCGATGGCATACGCTTTGAGCTTCCAACGCCTGAAATGGTATCAGGAAAAATGCTGTATTCTCCTTCGGGAAATGAGCTTTACATTTCAAAGATAGGTATGGCAGAGCTATCAAAAGTTCCCGAAAGCCCTGAGCTGCTGAAATACAAGGTGCATTTTGCAAACGGCACGGTAAAGACTTATTCCGAGCTTGGTATGCAGGGTTCAAACCTTCAGCTTGACGGTAAGGACAAGGGCTGGGCAATAAACTTTGGCACGCTCATAGATGCTGATCAGGTCGAGTCGGTAGAGATATACGGCGAAACATACAAATCCAAGTAACTGTACAATAATATGTACAAAAAAGGATCTCCTCAAATGGAGATCCTTTCGTTTTTTGATGTGTTATAGCGACGGTTCATGCTTTTTTCAGCCGCTTGTCTGTCTTTTTGGCAAGCAGTGTGCCAACAGACTGGAACAGCTGAACGATAAGTATCAGCAGTATCACTGCGATTATCATTACAAGATATTTGTAGCGGTAGTAGCCATAGTTTATGGCTATCTTGCCAAGACCGCCTCCGCCGATTATGCCGCTCATTGCAGAGTAGCCAAGTACTGTGGTTATCGCAATTGTCGCATTTGAGATAAGCGAGGGTATGCTTTCGGGGATAAGCACCTTTGTGATGATCTTGAATGGAGAGGCACCCATGCTTTGTGCCATTTCCAGTGTAGAAGGGCTGACCTCACGCAGGCTGCTTTCCGCAAGCCTTGCAGCGAATGGGAATGCTGCGATAGTAAGCGGTACGATGCAGGCTGTTGTTCCGATAGATGTGCCGATGATAGCTCTTGTTAATGGTATAACAAGTATCATCAGGATAAGAAAAGGCACCGAACGCAGAATGTTTATCACCCAGTTTATCAGCTTGAGCAGCGGCGAGGGGATAGGTCTTATGCCGCCTTTTTCACCTGTAACCAGCAACACTCCCAGAGGCAGACCGATAACTATGGCAAAGAATGTTGATATAACAGTCACATAAACAGTTTCCCATATCGCAGTCGGGAACTGTGTTTTGAAAATTTCCCATGCTTCGTTAAATTCTGGCGATGAAAAAAAGTCACTCATTGCCGTTCACCTCCTGTGCGATAATATCCGGTATGCTGTTCATATAGTCCAGCGTTTGCGTAAGGGCATTTTTGCCGCCGCCAATGCTTAAAATCATTGAGCCGTAAGCCTTTTCTCCGATGCTTTTGGTCGAGGCGTGAGCAATGTTTGCATAAATGCCCTTTTGCACCGCAAGCTGCGCTATCAGCGGAATGCGTGCGGCGTTTGCCCCGTTGAATACCACCCTTACTATGTGTTCGTTCTCCGCTGCGCCTTGCGTAATGCCGCTTATCCCGTCGGGGTAAACAAGCTGCTTTGCGGCATCTGAGCTGGGGGCTGCAAATATCTGTGTTACCTCGCCCTGCTCGGCAACTCGCCCCTCGTGGATAATTGCAACGTGTTTGCAAATACGCTCAACAACGTTCATCTGGTGGGTTATAACTACAACGGTTATGCCCAGCTTTTTGTTTATGTCCGCTATAAGCTCAAGTATCGAGTTGGTGGTGGTAGGGTCAAGTGCGCTTGTTGCCTCGTCACAAAGAAGTATCTTAGGATCGGTAGCAAGTGCCCTTGCGATAGCAACACGCTGCTGCTGTCCGCCCGAGAGCTGTGAGGGATACGACTTTGCTTTATCCGCAAGCCCCACAAGCTCCAGCAGCTCCTGTGCCCTTTTGCGGGCAGCGGCTCTTTTCACGCCTGAAAGCTCCAACGGGAAACACACGTTTTTCAGGCAGTTCTTCTGCGAAAGCAGGTTGAAGCCCTGAAATATCATTGTCACGTTTGAACGTATCCTGCGAAGCTCTTTCTGAGAAAGAGTGCAAAGGTCTGTGCCGTCTATCTCAACGCTGCCCGAGGTAGGTCTTTCAAGCATATTTATACATCGCACCAGCGTGCTTTTTCCTGCGCCGCTCAGCCCGATTATGCCGAATACATCACCGTCGGGTATGGTTATGTTCACATCGCTGAGAGCTTCAACGGTGCTGTCTTTTGTCTTAAAGACTTTGGTAACGTTTTTTATTTCTATCATTCAAATCTCTTTTCCGTTTAGTTTTATAAAGCTATCCTGTATATGTCCGCCTGCTCGCCCTCAAACTCAAAGCTGCGCTCATATACACCGCCATTGCGCCTGATAATCTTGATCGAAGCCTCGTTTGTTCTGCCTGTAAACCCTTATTTCAGCGCATCAAGGTTTTTCTGCTTTCCGCCGTAAAGTCCGAGCGGTTCAACGTGGATAGATGAAACAGAAACGATGTGTGTGTTGTTCTGCTTGTTGAAATCGTCAAGATACGGCTGGTGCTGGAAGTAGTTCGCATCTATCTCGCCGCTTTCAACTACATTGTTTGGCTGAACGTAATCGGTGAACTCGGTGATCTTCAGCGTAATGTCCTTTTTAGCAAGTATCTCCTTTGCCTTGGCAAGTATCTCTGCGTGAGGCGTGGGAGATGCTGCAACGGTAACGCTCTTGCCCGAAAGTGAAGAATAATCTATGCTCTCATCGTATCCGTCGGTAGGTTTATCAACGGTAGATACCACTGAGCCGTCGTATTTTTCCTTTATCAGATCTGCAACATCCTTGCTTTCAAGTGCAGCCTTGAGAGCTTTTATTATATCGTCGTTCTGTCTGCCATCCTTAACTGCGAGAATGTTGCTGTAAGCTGAGGAAGAACCCTCTATCGCAAGCGAATCCTTTACGGGATTGAGCTTGGCATCAATGGCATAGTTTGAGTTGATGATCGCATAGTCAACGTCTTTGAGCACGTTAGGCAGCTGCGCAGCTTCTACTTCCTTGAACTGAATGTTGTGCGGGTTGTCGGCAACGTCAAGAGATGTTGCTGTTATGCCTGCTCCGTCCTTCAGCTTTATGTAGCCCTTGTCCTGCAAAAGCAGCAGTGCCCTTGCTTCGTTGGTAGTGTCGTTGGGGATTGCGATAGTTATGCTTTCATTCCCCTTTGAACTGCCTTCACCCGATGAGGAAGAATCACCGCAGGATGTGAATGAGAAAACCGATGCAAAAATGGCTGCGGAAAGTATTGCTGATATTATTCTATTCTTTTTCATGATATATTACCTCTTTCTATTATTTGATAATTACATTGTTTTGGTGTGTTCAACTCTTGAATGTCAGCGTAAACACATTCGTCCGTTCCTGTAATTCTCTCTTAATAGAAACACAAATCTAAGATTCATTTTACTTAACCTCCAAATAAAAAAACGGGATACCCGATGGTATCCCGCTGTAAGCAAACTATATGTCAACACAAAAAAAGTCAGCATAGTTCAAAGCGTCGGGAACGCACCGGAAAAACAGCACAGCAAAGCATGCACATACAGTTATACATGCACATTGACATATTCATCATTGCTGTAAATGTCTTTTTCATGATAGCGTTCCTTTCATCTTATTACCTACTTGATTGGTAGGCGAGTTTTATGTTATAGCTATAATATCACACTATTTTTCTTTTGTCAACCCTTTTTTTGAAAAAAATATCTCTGTTGATACAAGCTGCATTTGTTTACACTCTCGTTGCAAGCAGCTTTGCGATTATAAGATCGCTGTCGGTGGTGATCTTGATATTGATAGCGTCGCCCTCGACTATGTGTATCTTTTCGCCGTTTGCCGTAAAAATGCTGCAGGTGTCCGTCAGCCCTGCTCTCTGTTCATCGTCAAGCTCGCTGTAATACTTATCAAGCAGCGTGATATCAAAGCTCTGCGGTGTCTGTGCTCTGTAAAGCGTGCTGCGGTCAAGTGTGCTTTCAACTACTTCACCGTCAGGCGCACTGATGATGGTATCCACGCATTTAACGTAAGTTCCGCAGGCAGAGTATTTCAGCGCAGCGATGATGTTTTCCTCTATCATCCTGTCCGTCAGGAACGGGCGCACAGCATCGTGCGTAAGGATTATATCGCCTTTTTTTACAGCGAACTGCGATTTTATGGCATTCACGATATTCATTACCGTTGAGTTGCGGTCACTTCCGCCGTCTATCACCTTGACACGCTGAGTATCAATGCTGTATTCCTCCAGCAGCGAATCCATTACCTTGTGCCATTCGGGCTTTATGCCTATGTAGATAAGATCGATGTGAGACTGCTGAACAAATTTTTCGATCGTGTATATTATTATCGGCTTATCCAGAACACGAATGAACTGCTTTGGTATCGCAGAGCTTTTCATTCTCGTTCCGCTTCCGCCGGCAACTATTCCTGCAAAAATCATTTTAAACTCCTTAAAACAATAAAGCTCCCTTTTTATCGGGAGCTTTGTGTTATTACTTTATATCGTACTTTTTCAGCAGCGCCTGGATCTTAGTGTGAGGATCGATAACATTTGAGATAGAAAGATCGTGGTTGAGCGATGCGATATAGTACGCAATGTATTTAGCACAGTCTACCTCGTGGAACCATGGGCTTGCAAGCAGCTCAGGTGATCTGTATGTGAGGTTGGTGCCGAAAACTCCGTCGATTATTCCATCGGCATAAGCCTTATCAAAAGACTCAAGACCGTTGGTGAAGATAGGATATGTAGCATAGCAGAAGATCCTTCCTGCCTTGCGCTTTTTCAGCTCGATAGCAATATCAAGCATAGATTCGCCCGAAGAAATGATATCATCAGCTACAAAGATGTCCTTGCCTGCAACATCGTTGCCCATATACTCGTGTGCAACGATAGGGTTCCTGCCGTTCACAACGGTAGAGTAATCACGTCTCTTATAGAACATTCCAAGGTCTACGCCAAGGATAGATGCATAGTACATATTTCTGTTTATAGCGCCCTCATCAGGGGAAACTATCATGTAATGCTCCTTGTTTGGCTTGAAGTTCTCGATGCTTCTGAACATAGCCTTGAGCACCTGATATGACGGGATGATATTATCAAAGCCCATGAGAGGTATAGCATTCTGCACTCTCGGATCGTGAGCGTCAAAGGTGAGAATGTTTGAAACGCCCATTGCCTGAAGCTCCTGCAATGCAACAGCGCAGTCAAGAGATTCACGGTAATTTCTTCTGTGCTGCCTTCCGCCGTAAAGAGTAGGCATTATAACATTAATCCTGTGGGTTTTTCCGCTGGCAGCCTGGATTATTCTTTTCAGATCCTGGAAGTGATCGTCAGGAGACATACAGTTGAGCTTTCCGAACAGCTTGTACTTGCAGTTGTAGTTTCCTACATCACAGAGAATGAACAGATCGTTTCCTCTTACAGTCTGCTTTATAAGTCCCTTTCCGTCACCCGATGAAAAACGTGGGCAGTCAGATTCTACAAGGAACGTATCCACTGCATATTCGTTCTCATTTGCCCAGTTGGTGAGATACCAGTTTACCTTTTCTCCAAGCTCTTTTGCACTTTCCATTGCAAGCAGTCCGAGCGGTGCTACCCTCGAATTGTTGTCAAAGAGGATCTTGTCAGCGTTATTACCCATTAGATGTTTCCTCCATTTGTCAGATATTTACAGAATAACTCAGGTTATCCCATACAAACTTATTATACTTCATTTCTCTATCATTTACAATAGGCTTTATATTTTTTTAATATATTTCAACCTTTTTCACAAAAACAACCCCCATTATCCCCAACATTTAGACATAAAACGCAAACCGTTCCCAAACGTGCAGAAAATACCTGTGATATGTGCGAATGTACTTGCAATTTGCACCGCAATGGTGTATAATATAATGGATTAGGTATGCGCAGTTTTTAAGGCTTGCTTAGCTGAAAGAGGTGCATACGGATATTACGCATTTTAACAGGTTAGGAGCATGGGTTATGACAAGATCACAAAGGTATTTCAGTGAAATGAAGAACAAGAGAGTGGCTTTTATCGGTGTAGGCGTGAGCCATCTCGAACTTATAAGGCTGTTTCTTTCAAAGGGGATAAAGGTAGTTATCTGCGACAAAAAGAGCAAGGATGAGTTTGACGAAGCTATCTACGAGGAGTTTTCTGCAAAGGGCGTGGATTTCTCGCTGGGTGAGAATTATCTCAATGAGATATATAAATGCGACGTTGTATTCAGAACGCCGGGCTTTTACTTCAACCGCCCCGAGCTTGACAAGGCAAGGGATATGGGCATAGTTGTGACAAGTGAGATGGAAACGTTCTTTGATCTTTGCCCATGCAGGACTTACGGAATAACCGGCTCTGATGGTAAGACCACTACCACAACTCTTATCAGTGAGTTCCTTAAAGCCGAGGGCAAGAGAGTTCACCTTGGCGGAAATATAGGAAAGGCACTGCTGCCTATCGTTGAAACTATCTCCGAGGCTGATGTGGCAGTCGTTGAGCTTTCCAGCTTCCAGCTGATCTCTATGAGAGAATCGCCCGATGTTGCGGGAATTACAAATATAAGACCTAACCACCTTAACGTTCACAAGGATATGCAGGAGTATATAGATTCCAAAAAGAACCTTATCCTGCACCAGAATTCTTATTCAAAGACTGTTCTGAGCCTTGATGATGAAACAACAAGATCGCTTAGCGGTTATGTAAGAGGAAATCTCAGATATTTCAGCAGGCGTGAAGTTGTTGAGAACGGCAGCTTTCTGCGTGAGGACGGAATGCTTTGCTACAACGATCACGGCAAGGTTACAGAGTACGTTCACATGAAGGATATCAGAATACCCGGTATGCACAATGTTGAGGATTACCTGACAGCTATCGCAATGACCTACGGCGATGTTTCGGTGCAGAGCGTTGTTAATGTTGCAAAGACATTTGCAGGAGTTGAGCACAGGATAGAGTTTGTTCGTGAGCTGGACGGAGTAAAGTATTATAACAACTCCATCGCTTCAAGCCCTACAAGAGTGCTTGCCTGCCTTGATGCCTTTGACCAGAAGCAGATAATGATACAGGGCGGTTCTGATAAGGGCATCTCGTTTGAGCCTATGGCTGAGGCACTTTGCGAAAAGGTAAAGGTGCTTATACTTATGGGTGAAACTGCGCAGAAGATAGAGGACGCTGTCAAGGGCTGCGCAAAGTATGATCCCGCAAATATCAGGATAGTAAGAGTTGCAGATATGGCTGAGGCTGTTGATATAGCGCACCACTACGCTGTTGAGGGCGATATAGTTTCGCTTTCGCCTGCGTGTGCAAGCTTCGATATGTACAGAATGTTCGAGGACAGAGGCAGGCATTTCAAGCAGCTCGTAAATGAACTTTGAGGGCATTGATATATGGAACTGATGAAGGTTTTGTCCGAGCTTTGCGGTGCAAGGGGAGTTTCGGGCAATGAAACACAGGCGTGCAAAAAGGCAGAGGAATACCTGAGCGGGTATGCAAAGGTGTCGCATGATGCGTTCGGAAATGTTTACGGCGTTGTCGGCGAAAAGGACGATGCAAGACAGACTCTTATGCTGGAAGCGCATATCGATGAGATAGGATATATCGTAACATATATCACCGATGACGGGTTTTTAAAAATATCGGGCTGCGGCGGCATAGATGAAAGAGCACTTGCTGCGCAGCAGGTGACGGTGCTTGGCAAAAAGGAGATACAGGGAGTTATAACCTCGGTTCCTCCGCATCTTTCAAGCGGTGAAAGCGGATTTACTGTTGATGACGTTTTTGTTGACATCGGCATGACGGGCGAGCAGGCAAGAGAGATAGTTTCGCTTGGCGACAGGGTGCTTGTTGAAAACGATCTTGAACTTATGCAGGGGCACTGCGTGACTTCAAAGGCGCTTGATGACAGAAGCGGCGTTGCTGCTATATTGCTCGCACTGGATAAATTAAAGGGCAGGCAGACAAAGTATAATATCTGCGTGCTTTTCGCCTCGCAGGAGGAAACGGGTGAGCGTGGCGCAAAAACAGGCGCATACAAGCTCGAACCCGATATTGCCGTGGCAGTTGACGTTTCATTTGCAAAGACTCATTTTGAAAGCGAAGAAAAGTGCGGCATAATGGGCGGCGGCGTAATGATAGGCATCGCCCCAAGTCTTTCACGGGAGCTTTCGCAGGAGTTTATAAATACAGCAAAAAACAGCGGCATTGCATGGCAGACTGAAGTAATGAACGGAAAAACAGGAACTGATGCAGATAACATCGGCGTTTCAAGGGGCGGAGTAAAAACAGTCACACTTTCGATACCGCTCAGATATATGCACACTCCTACCGAGGTCATCGACCTGAGAGATGTTGAGGCGACCGCTTCGCTGATAGCTGAATTTGCAATGGCAGGTGAATGAAGATGATAGAAACACTTAAAAAGCTGTGCCTGCTTGACGGCATCTCTGGTGATGAGGGCGAGGTAAGAGAATATATCATCTCGCAGATAAAGGACTATGCACAGGTAACAGTCGATCCTCTCGGAAATGTGATCGCTTTTTGCAAGGGCAAAAGCGCAAAGAACAAGGTGCTCGTTTCGGCGCATATTGATGAGGTGGGCATGATAGTTACCTACATCAACACCGACGGCACGCTTATGTGCGATTGCGTCGGAGGAGTTGATCCTGCGGTGGTATATGCAAAGCGTGTAACTGTCGGCAGGAAAAACGTACGGGGAGTTATCGCATCCACTGCGGTGCATAACATCTCAAAGTCTGAAAGAGGTAAGGCAGTCGGCTTTGATAAGCTGACTGTGGATATAGGCTGTCAGAGCAGGGAGGAAGCTGAAAAGCTCGCCAGCCTCGGTGACAGCATACGCTTTGTTTCGCAGTTCACCGAGTTCGGTGACGGCTTTGTTAAATGCAAGGCGATAGATGACAGAGCAGGCTGTGCGATAATGATACAGCTGATAAAGGATAAGCCCGAGTATGATACCTATTTTACTTTTGTCGTGCAGGAGGAGATAGGGCTGCGTGGTGCGACAGCTGCAAGCTACACGGTAGATCCCGATTACGCATTCGTGCTTGAAGCGACAACTGCTGCGGATATACCGTCATCATCGGGCAGTAAAAGAGTTTGTGAGCTTGGAAAGGGTGCGGTTGTATCCTTTATGGACAGGCACACTATATATGATAAGGAAATGTACGATCTCGCATTTGAGCTGGCAAGAGAAAATGATATACCCTGCCAGACCAAAACTGCCGTTGCAGGCGGTAACGATGCGGGCGCTATACACATTTCAAGGGGCGGAGTAAGAACGACTGCTGTATCCTTGCCGTGCAGATACCTGCACTCACCGAGCTGTGTTATCAACAGCCGTGATATGCAAAGTGCATACAGCTTGACTAAATTATTATTGGACAGGACCTATAACAGATGATTTATCAGCTCAGCAAGCTATCTATGGAAACGCTTGAACGTCTTGAAAAGAATAATTACACAAGAAGGATAAAATCGCATTTTCGCGCATATTCTACGAGGTATGAATTCTGCAGGTTCTTTGCCGTTGATGATTACGACAAGGGCTGCGGTATAATCAGTGTGTTCAATTCTTCTATGATGCTGTCCTCGTTCGAGGGCGTGACCTTTGATGAGGATATGCTTTCAGAGATTGCTTCGTTCATTGTTATGAACAAGCCGTACTCGGTGGAATTTCCCGTGCAGTATGCAGATGCGCTTGAAAGAATGTGCAGTATCGAGTACCTTGGCGACAGGCGCACCGAGTTTGCTTTTTCAGCGCAGGGCGAGCTTCCCGAGCTTGATGTGCAGGAGCTGCCAAGACTCGATGATGTTTATGGTATCCTTGCAGATTGCTTTCCTGCGATAAAAAATAATCACGGGCTGTGGCTGACAGATACCTCACACCGTGTTCGCAGAGGACTTGCGCAGAGCTTTATACTTGAGGGCTGCACCACAGCGACTGTTCAGTACATAATCGACAGGGTGGCGCTTATAGGCCATGTCGGCACGCTGCCCGAGCACAGAGGCAAACACCACGCACGAAAGCTGCTTTACTGGATAGGTGAAAAGCTCACCGCAGACGGCTTTGATGTAAGACTGTTTGCAAGACCGCACAGAGTAAGCTACTATGAGGAGATAGGCTTTAAAAAGTGCGGACTTGATATAGTTTTAGAGAGAAAAGATAAAGATTATTAATGTTATGAAATACATAAATGATCGCTGTCGTCAGTGCCTGTACGGTGAGAGTAAGCAAAAGTATAGTTTTAAAATAATCCCGAAAGGACATATAAATAATGACAGAAAACTTGTTTGGAATAGATGAAAGAATACTCGCACTTGCGCACGAGGCTGAAAAAGAGTGTGATGAAATGTTCGCACAGACGGACGATATAGCCCGTTTTAACGGCGAAAAGGTGCTCAAAGCATTTATCGACAACCGTGTGAGTGAAAGCTGCCTTAAAGGCACGACAGGCTACGGCTACGGCGACTGCGGCAGAGATACGCTCGATAAAGTCTTTGCACAGACTTTCGGCGGTGAGGACGCTATCGTGCGCCACACATTCGTAAACGGCACACACGCACTTTCAACTGCGCTGTTCGGCGTTCTGCGAATGGGTGATACGCTGCTTTCCTGCGTTGGCAGACCGTACGATACCCTTGAGGGGGTTATCGGACTTACAGGTGAAAAAGGCTCGGGCTCGCTTATCGACTTTGGCGTTAAGTATGAGCAGGTAGACCTGATAGATGAAAAAACTCCCGACCTTGAGCAGATAGCTCAAAAGGCAAAAAGCGCAAAGGTCGCATACATACAGCGTTCAAGAGGATATTCGCTGCGCCCGTCGCTGAGCGTTGAGATAATAGGCAAAATAGCGCAGGCGGCGAAAAATGCAAACCCCGATATTATCGTTATGGTGGATAACTGCTACGGCGAGTTCGTCGAAAAACAGGAGCCGCTCTCGGTCGGCGCAGACCTTATTATCGGCTCGCTTATCAAGAATCCCGGCGGCGGTATAGCAAGCACAGGCGGATATATCTGCGGCAGGGCAGACCTTGTTGAAAAGTGCGCTGACAGGCTCACCTGCGTGGGAATGGGAAAAGAGGTCGGCTGCACCCTTTCGCAGAACAGGGAGATGCTGCTTGGGTTTTTCATCTCACCGCAGACGGTGGCAAATGCAGTAAAAACTTCGGTTTTCGCTTGCAGGCTTTTTGAAAAGCTGGGCTATAAAACACTTCCCGAAAGCAGCGAGACAAGAACGGATATTATCGCTTCTATCCTGCTTGAGAACGAAAACAACCTGACGGCTTTCTGCCAGGGGATACAGAAAGGTTCGCCCGTTGACAGCTTTGTAACTCCCGAAGCGTGGGATATGCCGGGATACGAAAGCAAGGTCATAATGGCAGCAGGAGCTTTCACAATGGGCGCCTCTATCGAGCTTTCAGCCGATGCACCTATAAGAGAACCGTTTGCTGCATGGCTTCAGGGCGGTATAACCTACCCGAGCGGAAGAATGGGTATTCTCGTTGCCGCAAATGAAATGTGCAAAAAAGGTCTTTTGAAATTCTGAACTGTGTTGATTTCATAGTGTGCCTTGACGTGCAAAAGCTCACTATGGACGGTGAAAGCTTTGCTGAAAACAATTCCGTGTGGGGATTGTATCAGTGGGTGCATAAAAAAGACCCCGAGGTAAATGTGCAGTCTGACGGCTTTTACAGCGATGCACTCGGCTTCGGTGTTACACTCGGCGAGGAAGAACAACTTGGATTCTGCGGCGGCGAAAGACTGTTTGATATTATTGATTCAGTTCAGATAACCGTTAAGGACTTCTGGAAAAACGAGCCGCATACAAATAATGAAGAATTATCACTTTAATATAATCCAAAAACGAAAGGAAGAAAAACTATGGCAGAGATATTCAGCGTTAAGGTCAAGGATATCGTCGATCAGCTCAACTGCGAAATGGTGTTTGCACCTGAGTGTATCGACTCGATAACCGTTACGGAGAATGACTGCAACAGACCGGGTTTGCAGCTTATGGGCTTTTATGAGTATTTCAATGCAGAACGTGTCCAGATCTGCGGAAATATGGAGTTTGCTTACCTTGCATCGCTCGATGAGCACACGAGATATCAGAGGATAGATGCGCTTTTTGCTACAAAGATACCGCTGTTTCTTGTTGCAAGGGGACACGAGCTTTACCCGGAGATGCTGGAGATAGCTAAGAAATATGATGTTCCTATCGCACGGACCAATGACAGCACAACTGCTTTTATCGCTGCGCTGATAGGATACCTGAACGTTGAGCTTGCACCGAGGATCACCCGTCACGGAGTGCTTATCGAAGTTTACGGCGAGGGCTTGCTTATTGTCGGTGAAAGCGGCGTTGGTAAGAGCGAAACAGCTATCGAGCTGGTAAAGCGTGGACACAGACTTGTTGCCGACGATGCGGTCGAGATCAGAAAGACTTCAAGCAAAACGCTGGTAGGTTCTTCACCTGATAATATCCGTCACTTCCTTGAACTCAGAGGTATCGGAATAATCAATACCAGAAGACTGTTCGGTATGGGTGCTATCAAGGTGAACGAGAAGATCGACCTTATAGTTGAGCTTGAGCCTTGGGACAGCACAAAGATATACGACAGAATGGGCGTTGATAATGAGTATACCGCTATTCTCGGCGTAAAGGTGCCAAGCCTTACCATCCCTATCAAACCGGGCAGAAACCTCGCTGTTATCCTTGAAGTTGCAGCTATGAACAACCGTCAGAAGAAGATGGGCTACAACGCTGCTGCCGAGCTGCTTGAAAACCTCGGTCTGCAAATGGATAAAAAGGACAAGGTAAAGAGCTGGGATAATTTCTAAAGTACATTTTATTGTACACGAAATATTATCAGTACAAATTATCGTACTGTTTAGGAGTAATAACAAATGCAGATCATAGGAGATATGCACACGCATACCGTCGCTTCAACACACGCATATTCAACGATAACCGAGAACTGCCATTGGGCAGCACAAAAGGGGATAAAGATAATCGCAATGACCGATCACTGCGAGCAGATGCCCGATTCTCCGCACTTCTGGCACTTTGAGAATCTCTCGGTGCTGCCGAGAAAGATATGCGGAGTTACCGTTCTTAAAGGCGTTGAGGCGAATATAATTGATGATGAGGGAACGCTGGACCTTCCAAGAAATATTCTTGAAAAGCTGGAATGGGTCGTGGCTTCGATGCACAGGTATTGCTATCCGCCGACAACAGCTGAAAATCACACAAGGTGCTATTTAAACGTCGCAAAAGACCCTATAGTCGATGTTATCGGGCACTGCACGACGGATATGTTCCCGATAGATTTTGAAAAGTGCGTAAAGGCATTCAAGGAGTACGGAAAGCTTGTCGAGATAAACGAAAGCTCGATACTCCACAAGAAAGGCTCAAGGGAAAATTCCTACGAGCTTTTAAGACTGTGCAAAAAGTATGAAGTGCCTGTCGTTTTTGATTCGGACGGTCATTTCTGCGATATAATCGGAGTGGTGGACAATGCCGTTGCTATTGCGCAGGAGGTGGATTTCCCCGAAAGGCTCGTGGTCAATGCCGACTATGAACGCCTTGCGCAGTACATACATTCCAAACACCCCGAAATTGATTTGTAATAATAATCAGAAAGGAGAGTCCAAATTATTGGACAGTTCCGAAATGAATTGTGATAGATTGCTTGAAACTGCAAAGCAGCTAGGCTGTGAGATACTGAATAATGAGCCGCTTAGCAGACACACTACCTTCAAGCTCGGCGGCAATTGCATCGCTATGATAGAGGTTGGTTCTGCCGATGCGCTCAAAGAGCTGATAAGGTGTGCGAAAGATGATAAAATAAGATACTATGTGCTCGGTAAAGGCTCTAACGTACTTTTTGACGACAGGGGATTTGACGGAGTCGTGCTGCATATCGGTGCGGCAATGTCACAGGTGAGCTTTGTTGATGACACTACTGTCAGCGTTCAGGCAGGGTGCAGCCTTATGAAGCTGTGCAGATGTGCGCTTGATAATTCGCTGACCGGGCTTGAATTTGCTTACGGCATACCCGGAACTGTCGGCGGAGCGGTGTTTATGAACGCAGGTGCTTACGGCGGAGAGATAAAGGATATCATCAAAAGCTGTACAGTCGTAACTGCCGACGGTGAAGTCGAAACGCTTACTGCGCAGCAGCTTGAAATGGGCTACCGCAGCAGCAGTATCCAGAAAACAGGCGCTGTTGTTTGCGAAGCCGTGTTTGAGCTTGAAAAGGGCGAAAAAGCTGAGATAGAAGCTAAAATGGAAGAGCTTATGGGCAGAAGAAAGGATAAGCAGCCGCTTGACCTTCCCAATGCAGGCTCAACATTCAAGCGCCCCGAGGGCTTTTTCGCAGGCAAGCTCATTCAGGACTGCGGACTGAGAGGCTTCAAGGTCGGCGGTGCGCAGGTTTCACAAAAGCACTGCGGATTTGTCGTGAATGCTGATAATGCGTCATCGGCAGATGTGGTTTCTCTTATAGAACAAGTACAAAAAATTGTACTTAAAGAAACAGGGCAGTTCCTTGAATGTGAAGTAAGGATAGTACCATTTGATGAAAAAAGTGAGGTAAAGTAAAAATGCAGTTCGTTATAATCACAGGAATGTCGGGCTCGGGTAAATCAAGCTGTGTAGATGTGCTTGAGGACTCGGGATATTATTGTATAGATAATATGCCGCCTGAGCTTATAGGCAAGTTTGTGGATATATGCAACCAGTCTGAAGGAAAGATAGACAAGGTAGCGTTTGTTATCGATATAAGAAGCGGCGAGCTTTTCCTGAAGCTGAAGGATACCCTTTCGGTGCTCAAGGAGGAGGACGTAGGACTCAAGATAGTTTTTCTTGACTGCTCTGATGACGTTATCATCAGGCGTTATAAGGAAACAAGAAGAAAGCACCCTCTTGATGAAGTTTCGTTCGGCAATATCAGAAAGGCTATTGAGACCGAAAGAGAGATACTTGTGCCTATCAAGGCTATGGCTGATTACTATATCGATACCACAAATACCTCTGCCAATGAGTTCCGTGAGAGAATGAGAGGCATTTTTTCCGAGAGCAGCGACTATATGCATATAGATGTGCGCTCATTCGGGTTCAAGTTCGGTCACATGCCCGAGGCTGACCTTGTTTTTGATGTAAGGTGCCTGCCGAACCCGTTTTATGTAAATGAGCTTAAAGGCCTCACGGGACTAAATCCCGAGGTCTATACATACGTTATGAAGTTCGACCAGTCAAAAAGGCTGCTGGACAAGCTGTGCAACCTGATAGATTTTCTTATACCGCTTTATGAGAAAGAGGGCAAGGCGCAGCTGGTAATAGCTTTTGGCTGCACCGGTGGAAAGCACAGGAGCGTGGCGTTTGCCGAAGCGCTCGCACAGCATCTTCGTGAAAAAAATCATAAGATAAGGATACAGCATCGTGATATCGAAAAAAGATGATAACACCCAGAGTGTTCATGAGCTTTCGTTTTCATACAGAGCAAAGCAGGAAATAATCGAACGCATCAACTCACGGGATAAGGCGGATGCCTGTCTTATGGGGGTGCTTTTGTGCGCAAATTCGCTGAGTGTGGACGAGATAAATGTGCTTACGGAAAACCCGATGCTGCGTGATTTCTTTGTTCTCAACGTTAACAGGATACTTGAATGTGACAACGGCGTTGAAGTGATAGAGATACAGCGCAGACATTCGGCGGTGCTTTTTGACCTGAGGATAACACGGCGTGAGGACAGGCTTTTTATACTTGACTATTTCCAGCTTGATGAGAGCAGGGGAATGACCGAGGACGACCTGCCCAAAGCCAAGTATTATCCCTATGTCGTGGGCGGAATTTTCCTTTCCTGCGGAAGCGTGAACAATCCCGAAAAAAAATACCACATGGAATTTGTTATGCCAAGCCTTGAGCTTTGCAATTCGCTGGGGCTGCTGCTGATAGACAATTACGGCATAATCCCCAAGCATATCGAGAGAAAACACTACCAGATAGTTTATATAAAGGATTCGGAGAATATAATAGATATCCTCACCATGATGGGCGCTCAGATGTCCTCGCTTGAGATAATGAACGTTAAAATGATGAAGGATGTCAAGAATAAGATAAACCGCTCTATGAACTGCGATAACGCCAATATCGACAAAGCACTTGGTGCAGCAGAAAGACAGATAGGTGATATCGAGCTTATCGATTCGACAATGGGACTTGATAATCTGCCCGATGCGCTGAAAGAGATAGCGAAAGTGCGATATGATAATATAGATTTTACGCTTAAAGAACTCGGTGCGGCGCTCGATCCGCCGATCTCCCGTTCGGGAGCTAATCACAGAATGCAGAAGATCGCTGAGATAGCGGAAAGAATACGAAAGGAAAAGGCGAAATAGCGTTGACTGATTTTGTACACCTGCATCTTCACAGTGAGTATTCTCTGCTGGACGGTGCGTGCAGGCTGAATGAGCTTGCAAAGCGTATAAAAGAACTGGGAATGACGAGCTGTGCTGTCACCGACCATGGAAATATGTTTGCGGCAGTTGAGTTTTACAATGCCTGCAAAGCGCAGGGCATAAAGGCTATCATCGGCTGTGAGACTTATGTTGCACCAAGAACGAGATTTGATAAGGTCGCAAAGATCGACCAGTCGCCTTATCATCTGCTTTTGCTGTGCAAAAATACACAGGGGTACCGCAATCTTATCAAGCTCGTTTCGCTTTCGTATACCGAGGGTTTCTATTCAAAACCGAGAGTTGACGAGGAGCTGCTGAGGAAATACAGCGAGGGGCTTATCTGCCTTTCAGCCTGCCTTGCAGGAGAGATACCGAGAAAGCTGATGAACTCGGATTACGAGGGCGCAAAGCAGACAGCGCTGAAGTATAACGAGATCTTCGGTCAGGGCAACTATTATCTTGAATTGCAGGATCACGGCATTGAGGAGCAAAAGCTGATAATCCCGCAGATAGCAAGGATCTCGCAGGAAACGGGCATACCTATGGCTGCGACAAATGACTGCCACTATCTTCGCAAAGAGGACGCCAAAGCGCAGAGGGTGCTTGTCTGCATTTCAACAGGCACAACGCTTGATGATCCCAATAAGCTGGAGTTCCCGACAGAAGAATTCTATGTTAAAAGTGCAGATGAAATGGCAGCGCTTTTCCCTGCATATCCGCAGGCTATTGAGAACACGGTGAAGATAGCACAGCAGTGTAATGTTGAGTTTGAATTCGGCAACACTAAGCTGCCATATTTTCATATCAACGGCGTTGATGACAATGAAAAGTTCCTGCGTGATATGTGCCGTAAGGGATTGTATAAGCGCTATGACGAACCAACCGAGGAAGCGAAAAAGCGCCTTGCTTATGAGCTTGATGTCATCACGAAAATGGGTTATACCGATTACTACCTTATTGTATGGGATTTTATAAATTATGCAAAAACGCACGGGATACCCGTCGGCTGCGGCAGGGGTTCGGGTGCGGGAAGTCTTTGTGCCTACTGCATCGGAATAACGGGAATCGATCCGCTTAAATACAATCTGCTGTTTGAAAGGTTTTTGAATCCCGAAAGAGTTTCTATGCCCGACTTTGATGTGGACTTCTGCATGGAGGGCAGGCAGAGGGTCATCGACTATGTTATAAACAAGTACGGCTCCGATCACGTTGCGCAGATAGCTACGTTCGGTACACTTGCCGCAAAGCAGGCGGTGCGAGATGTTGCAAGGGTAATGGGCTTGTCATACCAGGTCGGAGATGCCGTTTCAAAGGCTGTTCCCAGAGGAATGGTTCTTGAGGAAGCGGTAAAGCGCTCGCCCGAGCTTGCCAAAATGTACAAAAGCGATGCAAAGATAAAGGAGCTTGTAGATACTGCGGTCAAAGTCGAGGGTATGCCGAGAAATGTTTCTACCCACGCAGCTGGTGTTGTTATAACAAAAGAGCCTGTTGACTACTATGTACCCGTCTATGCCCGTGACGGACAGGTATCAACTCAGTATACAATGACTATTCTTGAAAGACTGGGACTGCTGAAGATAGACTTCCTCGGGCTTCGCAACCTGACGATAATAAACCACTGCGCACAGCAGGTGAAAAAACAGGTGCCCGATTTTGATATAAACAAGATACCGCTTGATGACAAAGCGGTGTATGAGATGCTCTCACAGGGTAAGACCGAGGGTGTGTTCCAGTTTGAAAGTGCGGGAATGACTGCAACTATCAGCAAGCTGCGGCCTGCCGGCATAGAGGACCTGATAGCAGTTATCTCGCTTTACCGGCCCGGACCTATGGATTCTATCCCGACATATATCCGCAACAGGCACGATCCTGCGCTGGTCACTTATAAGCATCCGCTTTTGAAGGATATACTTGAAGTGACCTACGGGTGTATAGTTTATCAGGAGCAGGTAATGCAGATATTCCGCACACTTGCCGGCTATTCATACGGCAGAGCGGATATTGTGCGCAGGGCAATGGCGAAGAAAAAAGCCGATGTGCTCGAGGCTGAAAGAAAAGCCTTCATCTACGGCGAACCCGGGCAGTGCTGCGGTGCAGTTGCCAACGGCGTGCCCGAAAAGGTAGCTAATGAGATATTTGACGAGATGACCTCGTTTGCAAGCTATGCTTTCAATAAATCCCACGCAGCTGCCTATGCGACTATCTCTTATCAGACTGCGTATCTCAAATGCCATTACTATAAAGAATATATGGCGGCACTTATGACAAATGCGCTGCTTGACAGCACCGATAAGCTGTTTGGCTATATTGCAAATGTCAGCCGCAGCGGTGTGAAGGTGCTGCCGATTGATATAAACAAGAGTGAGAGAGGCTTTGTTGCACAGCCGCAGGGGATACGTTTTGCGCTGCTTGCGGTGAAAAGCCTCGGAGAAGCTGCGATAGCTTGTATAATCAAAGAACGTGAATCGGGCGGTGAGTTCCGTTCACTGCACGATTTTTGCACCCGTGTCAGCGGAAGAGATATAAGCACACGCACAGTTGAGGCGCTTATAAAAAGCGGTGCTTTCGACTGTTTTGAAAACAACCGCCACGAGATGCTCGATGCCTGCGCCGAGATAATGGCAGATGCGGCTCATACAAGGGAATCCAACATTGAGGGGCAGCTCGATCTTTTCGGGCTTGGCGGCGAGACAGGTTCTCACGAGCTTGAAAAGCCGATCAAAAAATGTGAGGAATTCTCATCTGCGCAGCTGCTTGAATATGAGCACGAGGCGCTGGGAATGTACCTTTCGGGACACCCGACCGATGACTATATGCCTTTTGCTGCTGCGGATAAATGCAGAACAACTCTTGAACTTGCAAGGGAGCATGAAAACAGCGAGGGCAAGGATGAGGGCAAGCCTGCTGCTATCGTGGCAATGGTAGTTTCACGCAGGGACCTGAAAACGAAAAAAGGCGATATGATGTGCTTTGCGCAGGCAGAGGACAGGTATTCGGCAATGGAGATAGTTGTATTTCCCGAGCTTTACAAGTCCTCGGCGGACAAGCTGCTCAAAGGCTCGATAGTCCACATAAGCGGAACGATCTCGGGCAGGGAGGACGAAGCGCCTAAGCTCATCGCACAGGAGATAGAAACGGCGGATTCATTTGTCAACAGCTGCCGTCAGCGTTCGCTGTTCGTGCGGATAGACTCGCATGAGGCTGATAAGCTGGAGATAATCAAACAGACAGCAGGCGGTTTTTACTCTGCTTCTGGAAGCAGGCTGATAGTTTATCTTTCAGACCTGAAGAAAAAAATAGCTCTTAAAGAAACGCCCTGCGTTAATGTTACTGGCGAGCTGCTCACTCGGCTCAGTGAGCTGCTTGGCAGTGAAAATGTGGCTTTTACGGAAAATATAACGCAGACTTGATAAAAACTTTGTGAAAAGTATAGAATTTTCTTTTGTTTTGTGGTACAATAGCTTTTAAGTGTTAGGAGGTATGGTATGCCGATCTCATATAAACGCTCGGTCATAGGCAAGGGGATAGCATTGACCGAGATAACTGATGCAAAGTTCAAATCCAACCTTGTAAGCGTTACGTTCGTGACACCTACAAGGGAAAATGAAGCGCCGCTGAACACTCTTGTTGCCGAGCTGCTTGCTTCATCAAATGAAAAGCTGCGTTCGCTTACCGAGCTTACAAAGGAGCTTGCATATCTTTACGGTGCAACGCTTTCTTCAAAGTCCCGCAGGATAGGCGATGCACACGAGAACGGATTGATGATAGAGTATATCTGCGATGATTTCACTATCGGTAAAGAGGTCATCTCGACAAAAGCTGTTGAGCTGCTGCTTGACTGCCTTTTCAGACCTCATCTTGAAAACGGGGCGTTCTGCGAAAAGTACGTTGCAATGCGCAAGCAGGAGCTTGAGGACAATATCAGGGCGGAGATAAACGATAAATTCGGATATTCGATGCGCCGTGCCAAAGAGGTCATCTATCGTGGTGAGCCTGCTTCTGTTTCGGTGCTTGGTACTATTGAAAATGCACGCAGCATAACCCCGCAGCAGCTGACCGAGCGATACAACGAGCTTGTGAACACTTCGCAGATAGAGATAATCCTGTGCGGACGGGATTTTAATACGGTCAGACCGATGATACTTGAAAGGTTCTCTCAGCTTGAAAGGGAAAATGTGTGCGGGATAAATTATATCTCACATTCACCCATAAAGCCGGCGACCGAAAGAAAGACCGAATCGCAGGACGTGAATCAGTGCAAGATGATAATGGCGTTCAAGTCACACTGCAATGATGTATACGTTGCAAAAGTGTTTGCGGCTGTGCTTGGCGGAACGCCTTTTTCCAAGCTGTTCTCCAATGTGAGAGAAAAGCTGTCGCTGTGCTATTACTGTTCATCGGTGTATTCCGATATAAAGGGCACGCTTGCTGTTTCAAGCGGCGTTGCAAAGGAGAATATCCAAAAAGCCGAGCAGGCGATACTTGAACAGATAGAGGCTGTGAAAAACGGCGAATTTACACAGGAAGAGCTTGAAAATGCGGAGATATATCTCTGCACGGGCTTCAAATCAAATAACGATTCCATTTACCGCATGGCTGAATACTATATTGCCCAGAACACAAGGGGAACATCTTATTCTCCCGAGCAGGTGTGCGATATTTTCATGAATATAACCAAGGAGCAGGTAGTTGAGTGCGCAAAGAGCTTTGTGTATGATACCTTCTATGTTATGGAATCCGAGGAAGAGGTGAGCGCAGATGGATAGACAGGTCATTTCAAGTCCCGTGCTCGATGAGCAGTATACCCTGATACACCACGATTCGGGACTGGATATACTGCTGTGGAAAAAAGAGGGCTTTTCTACCGTTGAAGCGCTTTTCGGCACAAAATACGGTTCGATAAACAACACCTTCAAGACCGATGAAACGGGCGGCTTTGTCACTGTTCCCGACGGTATAGCGCATTACCTTGAGCATAAGCTGTTTGAATCGGACGACAACAGCAATGTGTTTGAGCAGTATGCAAAAACGGGTGCTGCCGCAAACGCATTTACTTCTACCGACCTTACGGCGTATCTTTTCAGCTGTACGGATAACTACGAGCGTTCGCTGGAGATACTGCTGGAATTTGTGCAGTCGCCATATTTCACGAAGGAAAACGTTGAAAAGGAACAGGGCATTATCGCTCAGGAGATAAGGATGGGCGATGATTCACCGACAAGAAAATGCTTTAAGGAGCTGCTCAAAGCGGTCTATGTGAACAATCCCGTCAGGATAGATGTCGCAGGTACGGTCGAGTCTATCGCAAAGATAACTCCCGAGCTGCTTTATGAATGTTATAATGCGTTTTATAATCTTCACAATATGGCTTTGTCGATAGCAGGTAATATCGACGAGAAAACTGTCCTTGAGATATGCGACAGGAAACTGAAGCCGTGCAGGATGCTCAACCTTGAAACGGGCTTCCCCGAAGAGCCTGAGGAAGTCAACGAAAAGCGTGTGGTATCATATTCTGCTGTGGGACTGCCCGTTTTTGCGATAGGATTCAAATCAAAGCCCGCAAAGGGAAAAGAGTATGTAAGAAGATCGGTGATAGCTGCAATGCTGCTTGAACAGATCATCGGGCAGACATCGCCGCTGTACAATCAGCTGCTTGAAGAAGGTCTTATTAATTCTTCTTTTGCAACATTTGTATATACCAGTGCGCAGAGGTATTTCTGCTGCATTATGGAGGGCGAATCGAAAGACCCCGACCTTGTGTATGAAAGGATAACCGCTGAGATACAGCGCATCATGAGAGAGGGAATAGATACGCAGCGCTTTGAGATAGACAAGCGTGTGCGCTACGGCGAAAAGATAAGCAGCATAAACGATGTCAAGGCGTGTGCCGATGCGATGCTTTACTATCACTTTGACTGCGATGATATCACGCTGTTTGAGGACGTTGACATAATAGCTTCTCTTACGGCGCAGGAGTGCCGGGAGGCTCTGGCGGAGCTGTTTGATATCAACAAAAGCAGTATCAGTATCGTGATGGATAAGATATGATTTTTAAGGAAAGTGCTTTTTGCAGAAAGGAATGGATCAGAAATGTTACAGGCAGTACAGCTGCTGACGGAGCAGTACGACTCAATGTGGGAAAAACTCGCAGATAGACCAAACAGAGTTTATTTTCCGAATTTCGGCGATGGTGATAATGCGCTGAAATCGGGAATAGACATCGACAGGGTGATGTTCAAGATACCGGGAACTAATTTTCAGATATACTGGTACGGTTTCCTTATCGCTGTGGGAATAATCCTTGCGATGATCTACGGCTTCAAAAAGATGAAAAAAGCGGGAGTTGATCCCGACAGAGCAACAGATGCGGTCATCGGAGGATTCTTCGGTGCAATAATCGGAGCAAGACTTTATTATATCATTTTCAGCGATTCCACACCGATAACCAAGTTCTTTGATTTCCGTGACGGCGGACTTGCTATTTACGGCGGACTTATAGGTGCGATACTCGTCGGCGGCATCATAACCAAAATGAATAAGCTGCGCCTTACTACCATGCTTGACATCACAGCGCCCTGCTTTCTCATAGGGCAGGCGATAGGCAGATGGGGCAACTTCTTCAACCAGGAAGCGTTCGGAACGAACACAACTCTCCCTTGGGGAATGATGAGCAACACCACCGCCAATTACATCAGCAGCCACATAACCGACGGCAGCGTAGATCCCCTCAAGCCGATACATCCGTGCTTTCTTTATGAATCGCTCTGGTGCCTGCTCGGATTTATAATCCTGCACGCATATTTCAAGCACAGAAAATTTGACGGCGAGGTATTCCTTTGCTATACAGCGTGGTACGGACTGGGCAGATTCTTTATCGAAGGTCTCAGGACCGATTCGCTTTACATCGGCAGCCTGAGAGTTTCACAGCTCCTTGCAGCAGCCTGCTTCGCAGTGAGCGTTATAGCTATCATCGTGGTAAGAGTAAGGATAGCAAAAAACAAGGACTACGTTTTCTTCAAGGATACCGAGCTTTCAAGGGTACAGCTTGAACAGTATGAGAGCATGAAGAAATTCGACAAGGAAAAGAAAGAGCTTCGCAAGAAGATCGCAGAAGCCGAGAACAAGGGCGAAAATACCGAGGAGCTTAAAAAGGAGTTCCGTGACAAGTTCGGCAAGGGCCGTGCCGCAGCAATGAAAAAGGAGATCGAAAACGCCGAGAAAGCTGATGCAAAGGCAGCTCTTGCACGCAAAAAGGCAAGGCTCATAGATAAGGCCGAGCGCAGAGGTGATGTGGTCGAGGATACAGATACCGAAACAGAGGTCATCGCTGAGGTAAAGGAAAAGACCGAGGAGGTCAAGACAGAGGTAGAGGAAAAGACCGAGGAGGTCAAGGCTGAGGTCGAAGAAAAGGCTGAGGAAGTCAAGGCTGAAGTCGAGGAAAAGACCGAGGAAGTCAAGGCCGAAGTCGAGGAAAAGACCGAGGAAGTCAAGGCTGAGGTAGAGGAAAAGACCGAGAAAGTCAAAGCAGAGGCCGAGGAAAAGACTAACGAAGCCAAGACGGGAACTCAGAACAAGCAGCCACAGAAAAAGCAGGGACAGAACAATAACAACAGAAACAATAACAAGAACCGCAACAACAGAAACAGAAATAAGAAAAAAGGCGGTCAGAACAGGAACAAGCAGGGCGGCAGCGCAAACAAGCCTAAGGGCAATAATTAAGAGGTGAGTTGAAATGGCAAACATAATCGACGGAAAGGCAGTTTCTGCGCAGGTAAAGGAAAACATAAGAGTTGAGACCGAAAAGCTCAAAGCACAGGGCGTTGAGATAGGTCTTGCGGTAGTCATCGTGGGAAATGATCCCGCTTCACAGGTGTATGTAAGAAATAAGGAAAAGGCTTGCGAGACCGTAGGCTTCAATTCCTTCAAGTATGCACTTCCCGAGGAAACTACCGAGGAAGAGCTGCTCGCACTTGTGGATAAGCTCAACAACGATGACAGGGTAGACGGTATACTTGTTCAGCTGCCGCTGCCAAAGCATCTTGATGATAAGATAATAATCAACAATATCCGTCCCGATAAGGACGTTGACGCTTTCCACCCTGTAAATGTGGGCAAGATAATGATAGGCGAATACAGCTTCCTGCCCTGCACACCTGCCGGCGTAATGGAGCTTATAAAGTCAACAGGTACCGATATAACAGGAAAGCAGTGCGTTGTTATTGGAAGAAGCAACATCGTGGGCAAGCCGATGGCAATGCTGCTGCTCCATAAGAACGGCACAGTTACTATATGCCACTCAAAAACCAAAGATCTTGCACAGGTCTGCGCTCAGGCTGATATACTTGTTGCAGCTGTCGGCAGGGCAAAAATGGTGACCGCAGAATATGTAAAGGAAGGCGCTGTTGTAATTGATGTCGGCATGAACAGGGACGAAAACGGCAAGCTGTGCGGCGATGTCGACTTTGAGAGCGTAAAGGATAAAGCAGGCTTTATCACACCTGTTCCGGGCGGCGTCGGACCTATGACTATCGCTATGCTCATGCAGAATACTCTCACCGCAGGCAAGGAGCATCACGGGGTAAAGTGAATGTGTAAACTTTTCGTGAACACGCTTTACAAAAAGTGAGATATACTGTATAATAATAAAGCTGTGTTAACAGCGTTACCCTGCCGCAGAATATGGGTAAAGCCCGAACGGGAAGGTTACCTGCCATATCCTTCGACAGTGGAAATATTAAATGAAAGAGGTACAAAAAAATGCTGAGAAAAGACGAAAAAACAGCAGTTATCGAAGCTAACAAGACTCACGATAACGACACAGGATCCCCTGAGGTACAGATCGCTATTCTTACAAGAAGGATCTCCGACCTGACCGAGCATCTCAAAACACATAAGAAGGACAACCACTCAAGAAGCGGTCTGTTCAAGATGATCGGTAAGAGAAGAAATCTTCTCAACTATCTCAAGAAGAAGGACATCAACAGATACAGAGCAACTATCGAGAAGCTGGGTATCCGTAAGTAATTTCAATGATCATCCATTAAGGCAGAGACAATTTATTGTCACTGCCTTTTGGTGTATCATACACAAAAATTTGGTGCAGGCAAATTAGCATTAAACAGAGCACATGCGTGTATCGTGTACTGTGTTTATTGCTAATGCTTTCACCGGATTAAATTGATTTGGAGGAAGAAATATGTTTGAGAATTACAGAACTTTTGAAACTACCTATGCAGGCAGACCTGTAAAGGTAGAAACAGGCAAGACCTGCGGCCTTGCAAACGGCTCATGCTGGGTAAGATACGGCGAAACAGTCGTTATGGCAAACGTAACAGCATCAGCTAAGCCAAGGGAGGGCGTTGACTTTTTCCCGCTTTCAGTTGATTTTGAGGAGAAAATGTACTCGGTAGGAAAGATCCCCGGATCTTTCACAAAGAGAGAGGGTAAGGCATCGGATAAGGCTATCCTCGCATCAAGATGCGTTGACAGACCTATCAGACCGCTTTTCCCCAAGGATATGAGAAATGACGTAACAGTAGTTATCACCGTTCTCTCGGTAGAGCCTGACAATTCACCTGAGATCGCTGGTATGATCGCTGCTTCTATCGCTATCTCTATTTCAGATATTCCTTGGAACGGACCTGTTGCTTCTATCAACGTTGGATATGTTGACGGACAGCTCGTTCTTAATCCTACTCTGGAGCAGAGAGCGCATAACGACCTTAACCTCACAGTTGCAGGTTCAGCAGACAAGGTAGTTATGATCGAGGCAGGCGCTAACGAGATCCCCGATGACCTTATGCTTGAGGCTATCAAGTTCGGTCATGCCGAGATCAAGAATATGGTAGCTTTTATTTCGGATATCCAGAAGCAGATCGGTAAGCCTAAGTTCGAGTTTGAGTCTATGGAGCTTGACCACGATATGATGGATAAGATCCTTGACCAGTTCGGCGATAAGCTCAAGTATGCACTTGATACCGACGACAAGACTGTAAGAGATGCAAGACTTGTTCCTATCCAGGACGAGATAGTTGAAACATTCTCTGAGGAGTATGAGAACCTTCCTGATATCATCGGCGAGGTTATGTATAAAGCGCAGAAAACTATCGTAAGAGAGTGGCTGTATAACGGCAAGCGTGTTGACGGCAGAGGCATCGACGAGATCAGACCTCTTGCTGCTGAGGTAGGCGTTCTGCCAAGAGTTCACGGTTCGGGTATCTTCACCAGAGGACAGACTCAGGTAATGACGATAACAACTCTCGGCCCTGTTTCCGATGCTCAGAAGCTCGACGGCATCGACGAGGAAACAAGCAAGAGATATATGCACCAGTATAACTTCCCATCATATTCCGTTGGTGAAACAAAGCCTTCAAGAGGACCGGGAAGACGTGAGATCGGTCACGGCGCACTTGCTGAAAGAGCGCTCGTACCTGTTATCCCTTCTGTTGAGGAGTTCCCTTATGCTATCCGCTGTGTATCTGAGGTGCTTTCCTCAAACGGTTCAACATCACAGGGCTCTATCTGCGGTTCCACACTTTCACTTATGGACGCAGGTGTTCCTATCAAGGCTCCTGTTGCAGGTATCTCCTGCGGACTTATCACCAAGGAAGACGGAAGCTGGATGACTATGGTCGATATCCAGGGACTTGAGGACTTCTACGGCGATATGGACTT
>DFFV01000065.1 GCA_002371625.1 Ruminococcus sp. UBA3767 | reverse complement strand
AAATAGGTCGTCGCCGACATAACACGGTATTCCTCTATAGCTCAGTTGGTAGAGCATGCGGCTGTTAACCGCAGGGTCGTTGGTTCGAGTCCAACTGGGGGAGCCATCTAAAGTCCGTAAGTTCTTACTTGCGGACTTTTTTGTGTTATGATAGGCTCAGGTAATACCCGTTGCAATTTGAAAGCAAATGTGTTATAATTCCCGTAAGGAATGTACTTGTGTAAGGCGCGCTTCTTATGGGAGTTTTTCTTTAAAAGGAGATGATATTGTGAAGATAGCAAAAAGACTTTCGGCATTTGCAGTCGGCGCAGTGATGTTTATAAGCGCTTTGCCGATGACGGCGCTCGCTCACGACGGGCAGTATAAGATACTCAAGGGCAGCTTCAGCTATTACAGCGATGCTGAGGGCAAAACCGTGCAGGACGATTTTTATTACAGCGATGCGTACTTTTCACGCCCATCCGACCAGGTCGACGAGCACCTTAAAAGTATGTCGCTGGTCATGGCGATTGCTGCAAGGAACGAGGAAACTGAGGGCAGTCTTTACGATGTGCTCGAAAAGACGGGCTTTGATAAAAAAAGCATGAGCGTTCAGGATATGGGGCAGCGCTCAAAGGACACTATCGGAACGGTCATTGCACATAAAAAGACCGTTGACGGCGACGACCTGATCGCTGTTGCGGTGGACGGACTTCATTATAAGGAAGAATGGGCAAGCAACGTTACCGTCGGCACAAGCGGCGATGCGGAGGGCTTTTCGCAGGCGGCTAAAAAGGTGACCGAGCGCATACTTAAATATGAGCAGGATAATGACCTGAAAGGCGCAAAGCTGTGGCTGACGGGCTTCAGCCGTGCGGGCGCAGTATGCGACATGGCAGGAAAGTATATAAACGAGGATCTTGATGCTTACGGTATCGGGAAGACGGCGCTTTATGACTACGTTTTCGCAGTTCCCAGAGCAAGCGCAGGCAATGAGGGGTACACGAACATTCACGATACAGTCGATGCTTACGACATTATCCCAAGGCTTATGCCTGTCGGCTGGGGCATAGGCAGAGCCGGCACACAGGAGATACTTGCAAACGAAAAGGCTTATATCCAGCCAAAAAAATTCAATCTTTTCGGTGCGGAAAAAATAGAAGATGAAACAAAGATCGTGGCCGATCCCGAAACGGGGAAGACAACGATACAGAAAGCCGATCCGATAGACTCGGAGAAGTTCCTTGATGAATACATGGCTATGGTGGCGGAGAACGTTACAAGGGAGAATTACGATTCAAAGCGGGATGCTTTCCCTGAATTTGTGGCAACGCTGGTAATGAGTGCGGAAAGCGGCGGATATACTCTGCTTGATCTTCTGAAAGACAACCTGAGTACGATAGACTTTTCATCACCGCTGCTTGTGCCGCTTATCACGCTGCTGACTTACAGCGAGGATTCTGATGATTACAAAAAGACACTTGAGGATCTTCCAAAGCTGATCTCCGATACGGTAGACGGATTCAAGAACAAGGAAAAGGTATCCCAGCATGAGCTTGAAGTTCTGAAAAAGGGATTTCCTGCGGCGATAGAGATCTTCCTGCCGGCGATAAGATATGATTTCAGCAAGAATGTGTTTTCAAAAACGTCCACGCTGATAGGCAATATCGGAGATATCATCGCTCACCATTATCCGTCCAATTACTTCAGCGAGATCAAAAAGGCGGATAGTTATTACACAAGAAAAAGCGTTGACAGCGGAACGCTGACCATGTTCAAAAAGGTTTGTGATACAAGCTCTGAGGAAAAGATCAAGGCGCTTGGCATAACACAAACAGATGAGCAGCTGCTGACAAACGGTTATGATGTTACCTACAAAATGGTCTACGATGTGACCGAGGACAAGGACGTTGATACTGCGTGGAAGGCTGCTGCCGAAAAGGAGCTTGGCTGCAAGCCCGACCTTGCTATCTATTTCACATCGCACATTGAAAGACAGCAGACGTTCGGTGAATTTGAAAAGACCGAGCTTGAAGGCAGCTATGATGTGGATTTCAGGTGTATCCCCGGTGACGACGAAAAGCTGTTCACCACAGGAAAGTATTATCTGCTTTACTGCGAGGGTGACACGGCAAAGATCATCGATGCAGGTTTTTCGTTCAACGAAAGCAAGCAGCTGGTGATAGAATACAAGAGCGAAAAGCGTGGCAGATATGTTATCGCATTCACAAACACCAAGCCTGCGCAGAGCTTCAGGATAAGCGGTGCGACAAGGTACGAAACTGCTCAGGGCATAGCTGACAGGGTAGGCATTGAAAATGATGCAAAGGGCTTTGACAATGTGATAGTCGCCTCGGGCGAGGATTTCCCCGATGCTCTCTCGGCAGCTTATCTTTCAAAGGTGAAAAATGCGCCGATACTTCTGACTTCACCCGAAAGGGAAAATTCGACCGCAGAATACATAAAGGCAAATGCAAATGAGAATGCTGCTGTGTACATCATCGGCGGCGAAGGCGTAATAAGCAGCAGACTTGAAAAGCTGCTGACATCAATGACCGATAAGCAGCTGACAGTAAAGCGCCTTGCAGGCAGCGACAGATACGCCACTAACCTTGCGGTGCTGAAAGAAACGGGCGAAAAGCAGGAGGAGATTATGTTCGCATCGGGTCTTGATTTTGCAGATGCGATCTCAGCATCTGCAGCCGGCAGACCGCTGATGTTAGTTTCGGGCGATGCCCTCACGAGCGAGCAGCAAAGCTATCTGAGCACGGCAGGTGCAAAAAGCGCTTTCATCATAGGCGGCAGCGGTGCGGTAAGCGAAAAGCTCGGCGAGCAGGTTAAAGGACTTATACCGCAGCTCGAAAGGCTTGGCGGCAAGAACAGATACGAGACCTCACGCATTACAGCGAACAGATTTTTCAGGAAAACTGTTACCGCAGCACTTGCCTGCGGAAGCAACTTCCCCGACGGTATCGCAGGTGCAGCGCTCGCTTTCTGCTACGATTGCCCGATAATTCTTGCTGACAATGCGAACTATGAAGAGGCAGCCGTTTATGCGTGGAACAGCGGCGTTATAAAGACCGTTACATTCGGCGGACCTACGCTGATAAGCGATGAAACGATACAAAAGATCACCGCAAAGTGATAACGATACGCAAAAAAAGATCCCTCGGTCTGACCCGCTCCAGTAAAAACGTAC
>DFFV01000018.1 GCA_002371625.1 Ruminococcus sp. UBA3767 | reverse complement strand
AGCATCTGTAACCGTTGCTGGCGATCTTTGCGTAAGCAGTTTTCAGGTCGCCTACCTTTCTCTCAAACGGAGGAAGCGAGCCCTCAAAATCATACTCTGTCTTGTACTGGCTTATGGTGCCACCTTCCGACATGGAGATGAGCTTTTCATATAGCTCTGTTATCTTTTCGGCAGGTGTATCCACCGCAGTGCCGAGAACTCGGAACGGGTTGTAAGTGAATAGCTCCGTGGCAGTAACGCCAAGTTTCAAAGTCGGCAACTAAAGCCCTCCTTTTTTTAATAATTTTAATTTCTACACGATTTACTCGTTTAAGCTGCTGTCCACTCCAAGCATCACAATCTTTACACCGACATCGTCTGTCAGCGGTTTTTATCGTGAAACCTCTGCAATTCCACATCTTTCTGTCAGTGTGATAAAAATGCAGGGAGCAAAAATAAAAACAATTAAAAAATACTCAAAAGTATACAACTTTATGTTATTATAACAAATTATTGTCCTGTATATATCAATAAAATAATAACATTATATGTACAAAAGATGAATATGCAACCGAATGCACAAAAAGATGATTAAAATTTATACAAGATTGCCCCCTTAAAGTGTTTGCAATTTTGAACAAAATATAGTATAATGTAATAGAATAAATGCGTATATGTTGGAGTATATGGGCGCATCGCCCTATCACGACGTATCTGCTGATTCGCTGGTTTCCCCCAAAATTATTTCGGAGGTAAAAATATATGGGATTATTCGGAAAGAAAAAAGAAGAGATCAAGCAGCCTGTCAGACCTGTACAGCCTGTCAATGCTGATGATATCTGGAATGCGCCGATAAGAAGAAAGGAAAGCGCACCTGTAAAGCCAAAGGAAACTGTTTCGATCAAGGAATCGAAATTCGATGATACAAAAGAAGAAGCTGTTCAGGGAGTAGTATCAGTTGATCCCGACGAGCTGAAAAAGAATATGGCTGAGCTTGATAAGTTCGTTGAGGAAAGGGATGCACGCCCTGCAGTGACTTATCATGACTTTGATGAGGACCCTGTTCATCAGGATGAGGTCTCAAAGGCTCAGGAAGGTTTCGAGAAGGAGTATGCGGTTTCTCATAAAGCGTTCGTTGATTCTCACCACGAGGATATCACGGTAGCTAATCTTGAGGAGATCGACGATAAGCTCAGAGTTATGATCGAGGAGCATAACAATAAGCTCCACGAGCTTGAAACTATGGATTATGACTTTAAAACAGTCAGCGACAGCGAGGTGCAGGAAAAGCTGGCTGATCTGCCTTATGCCCTCAAGGAAGAGGAGTATGAGCATTATAAAGACATCAAAGGCGTCAGTGTTTCTCAGGAGGAAGTTGATAAGCTCGGTTCTATCGACCACAGCAACGATCCCGATGAGATAGGCGAGGTAACAGCCGAACAGCTCGCACAGGCTCAGGACGAATTTGAAAAGAGCCGTGCAGGCAAGAACTGACAGCAAATTATTCTGGGAGAGATCATAGTTGGAAATTAATACCGATAACGCAATAATCAAATTTTCATCAAAAGGCAAGCCGTTCCCTTACGATAAACTGTTCTACGAAACGGTAAATAAGTATATCCTTGAGTATAAGAACGCAAGACTTGATAAGCTCACCGAAAAGGATGCATCTATCTGCCTTGCGAGAATAATCAGGAAAATGGAGGTCAATGATGTCCCCGTGCAGCAGTTCTTCAAGGAGGAGCTTGACAGCTGGAGCGAGGATACAAATTATCAGCGTGTGCTGAAGCTTGTTGACCTTATGGCTAAGGATATGTTCTGCTGCTTTGATAAGAACAGGAACTATGCCAACGGCGACTTCTGCCGTACCGACAGGATATATTGCGTTAATAACGACGGCGAAAGAGATTATATCGTCTGCAATGATATGGAAAAAGTGGGTATGTTCAAAAAAGTACCCACAGCCTATACACTCTATTTCAACGATCTTATGGAAAAGAACAGGCGTGGGCTTTTGCCGAAGAAAAAATAATTTTTTAGGAGTAAACTTATGGTAGTAATAGAAATGGAAAACGGCGGAAAGATAAAGATAGAGCTTTATCCCGAGAAAGCGCCGATCACAGTTGCAAACTTTGAAAAGCTCGTTAATGAAGGCTTTTATAACGGACTTGGATTTCACAGAGTCATCAGCGGCTTTATGATCCAGGGAGGAGATCCTCTCGGAAACGGAACAGGCGGCTCAAAGGATAAGATCAAGGGCGAGTTCAAGGCAAACGGTGTCAATAACGATATCAAGCATGTAAGAGGCGTTATCTCAATGGCACGTTCCGCTCACCCCGATACAGCAAGCTCTCAGTTCTTTATCATGCATAAGGACGCACCGCATCTTGACGGCAATTATGCAGCATTCGGCAAGGTGGTAGAGGGTATCGAGGTAGTTGATGAGATAGCCGCAGTGCAGACGGACTTCCGTGATAAGCCGACCGTTCCTCAGGTGATGAAGAGCGTAACTATCGAATAAAAACCTGTCCTCTGTGAGAGATTCTCTCAGAGGATTTGTAATGCATAAAAATAACACGGTGGTATATTATATGAAACCTTTAAAACTACTGCTTGCTGCGGCAGCCGCTGCAGTGTGTATGCTGTCATCGGGGTTCACCTGCTTTGCCGAGCCTGAGGAAAACTATGTAGTAACTACCACAACAGGTACCTCAGCCGAGGGGCAGGACGGCGTTGTCTGGACTCAGATAACCGAGAATAAACCCATTAACGGACTCGATAACGATGCGGCTAATTTTTCTGTAAGCGTTTCTAATATCGAAAATAAACGCTTTACCGCAACGGTGGATATAAACTGTAAATATAAAATAACTGCCTTTTCCGGCTCGGTCGGGTACAATAAAGACCATTACCGTCTTGTTTCTGCAAAGCTGACAGAGCAGGCAGGCGGCGTGATGACCGAGGAGAATACCGAGGGCAAGTTCGGCTTTCAGTTCTCCAGCGAGCAGGGAAGCGACCATAAGGGCAGCTATATCGAGTTGACATTTGAGGGCATCTCCGATAGTATGGAGGATGATGTGCTTTTCCTTACCGTTGATTCTGTCACGGGTGAAAATGCCGCATCTATCAACTTCAACAAGACCGATGGCGTTGTGAAACCGTCTGCATCACCGCAGATATCAAACGATGTCAAAACTATCCGCCTTGCTGTCCATGCAAGACCTTATACCTTCGCAGAGCTTGGCTTTACCGATGTCATCAACTGCGAGATAGAGGAGTCAAAAATAGCTAAGCACGCCGAAAACGGCATCGTCGCAATGACACCGGGTAGCGTTGAGGGCAAGCTGATAAATAAGGATTACAGTATCCAGAAAGTAAAGATAGAGGTCTACCGTATAGATGAGCAGGGCAATGAACAGTCTGCTCCTATCGGTGAAGAGGAGGAAAAAACCGAAAAAGGCGAACCTCAGCCTGCGAAAACAAGCGTTAATATTGGTGTCCCGCTGCTGCTTGCGTTTGCACTTTTCGTAGCGTACCTGCTTGCAAAGAGCAGAGCTAAATGCGAGATACTTCCGTGGAGGATCAAAAAAGCTCCTGCACGCAATGCAAGACCGCAGGGAAGAATGCCCGGAAATACCGAAAGAAACGGCAGATATGAGCCTTATGATTATTCACGCCATTCGCAGCGTGAACCAATGCCTGCATACAGAAGGTATCGTCAACCGCAGGCAAGACCGCCTTATCCGCCAAGAAGAGATCCGCAGGCAGACAGAAATATGTACCATTATAACGATACACATTATGATGAATAATAAAACCACCGCCGCAGCAATGCGGCGGTTTTTGTGTATCAGCTGTTGCAAAAATCGCTGAAATGTGACTTTTTATCCCTCTTTTCATACAATCAACACAATTATGTGCTAAAATATTATAAATTGTATTTCGGTCAAAGGGGGGCTGCACGAATGAAAGGTGATAGGATATATAAATTGTTCAAATATCTGCCCGTGCTGCTTACAGCCGTGCTTATAACTCTTTGCGCTGTTTTTCTGGCTAACCACGATTTCAAGGACATCCTTGCGTATACCCCCGACAACCTCTGGCTCGCAGCTTTTGTTCTGCTCGGATTTTTCGGGCTGAAATCGCTCTCGGTCGTTTTTCCGCTCGCTGCACTTTTTGTCACCTCGGGAATGATCTATCCGCTGTATATCTCGATCCCTCTTAATATCGTCGGGCTTGCAGTCTGCTTTACTGTCCCGTACCTCGTCGGGAGATTCTCGGGTACCGAGCTGCTCGATCACCTCGTTGAAAAATATCCCAAGGTAAACAGCTTTGTAGAAAAAAGCCACGATAATGACCTGTTTGCGACCTATATCACACGAGCAATAATCGTTGTCCCCGGCGATATCGCCTCGCTCGTTTTCGGCGCACTCAGAATGCCCTACCGACCGTATCTGCTGGGCTCTATCTTAGGCGTTCTTCCCGAGATGCTGGTGATAACCTACATAGGCGGCGAGCTTGATTCGCTGACGCCTGCCTCTGTTGCGGTCATGGCTGTAATGATAATCGCTACCTTGCTTTTCACAGTCACCCTCAATAAACGTATCTCCAAGCGTGGAAAACAGTATGACCGCCACGATTTTGAGTAGTTTTTTGCTCAAAAAGTCTTTACAAAAATTAAATATTATGTTATAATGTTATGTAGATTATATTAAGATTTAGTAATTTGGAGGGTGCTGTTATAAATGGATTGGACTCAGGTCGATATTTATACTTCAACCGAAGGTATCGAAGCCGTCACAGGCAGATTGCTTTCAATAGGGATAGATGGCTTTGTAATTCAGGACTCTGCCGATTTTCAGGCTTTTCTTGATGACAAGGACGGCAACTGGGATTATATCGACGATGATCTCATGGGGCTTAAAAACTGCGAAACTACTGTGACCGTCTACCTTGAAAACAATGCGCAGGCTCCCGAGATGCTCGCACAGATAAGATCTGAGCTTTCTGCGCTTAAACAGTGTGATGAAGAAAATGCTTTCGGCAGGCTTGAGTGTGAGCTTAAAAACGTTCACGAGCAGGACTGGGCGAATAACTGGAAGCAGTATTTCAAACCCATACGCATCGGCAATAAGCTGCTCGTTAAACCTAGCTGGGAAAAAGCCGACAGCGATGAGCCCCGCAAGATCCTTGAAATTGATCCTGCAGCATCGTTCGGCACAGGTCAGCATAATACCACAAAGCTGTGTCTTGAGCTGCTGGAGGAAAACGTGCAGCAGGGCGATACGCTGCTTGACCTTGGCTGCGGCAGCGGAATACTTTCTATCGCCGCTGTGCTGCTTGGCGCAAAAAGCGTCTGCGCAGTCGATATAGACGATAATGCAGTCAGGATAGCGCAGGAGAATGCGCAAAAAAATAATATACCGCCTGAGTGCTACAAAGCATTTTCGGGCAACATAACCGCAGATGATGAACTTGTCGGTAAGATCGGCAGCGGCTACGATGTTGTCTGTGCAAATATCGTCGCAGATGTGCTTATTGCAATGTCGCCGTTTTTTGCGGGATTTCTTAAAAAGGGCGGTAAGCTCGTTGTTTCGGGTATAATTGACGCAAGGCGTGATGAGGTGATACAAACCATAAAAAATGCAGGCTTTGAGCTGCAGCAGCAGCGCCGGAGCGGTGATTGGAACGCAGCGTCTTTTATATATAAATAATTATGAAAAAAGAAAGGATGAGAACGATATGCAGCTTTTGTTTCTGGTTATCAAGAGAGTAGAGCTTGTGGATGAGATAATGATCGCACTTGCACAGGCAGGCGTAAGAGGAGGTACGAGCATTGACAGCGTAGGAATGGCAAAGTCGATAAGCGGCGCAGGCAACCTTGCTGCGATCGGTCTTTTGAATACTATCCTCAAAGGAACAGATCCTGCTCAGAAGGGAAAAACAGTGTTCGTAGCAGTCGATGACAGCCTTGTTGAAACTGCTATCGCTGCAATTAAAAGCGTAACGGGTGATCTTTCACAGCCGAATGCAGGCGTGCTGTTCACAGTGCCGATAAGCTATGCCGAGGGCATAAACTGACATTTATATGAAAGTATAAAGACCGCAGTAAAGTGCGGTCTTTGTGTTTGTTGCAAAACTCCATTCCGGGTGATA